>NZ_JBWKEC010000039.1:0-75147 GCF_056435645.1 Amycolatopsis sp. NPDC043889 | reverse complement strand
GTCGCCGCATTTCGTCCTCTGAATGCGACAAAGGCGCCGGAACCGAGTCGACCGGGGTGGTCGTGGGTGGCGTTTCGGGTTCTAACCCGAAACGCCACTCACGACCCCCCTGACCCAACGCCTGCCGCCGGCAAGCCCGCGGGTTCGCGCCCCGAACGCGCGTGAAGGCCCCCTTCCCTCGGCTGACCCAAGGGGAAGGTGGCCTTCACGCGCAAACGAGCTACTCGGCCACCTCTTCGATGGCTGAAGTTCCGCGGGAGCCGGGATTCCCATACCGTTCCCACACCTCGTTCAGCCGGATCCGCCCGTCCGGCAGGAACTCCGGCGTGTTCGTGCTGTGCCCCGCGATCACCTGACCGCTGACCAGCACCATCGTGTAGGCCATGTCGATCGTCCCGTCCTCGCCGCACTTCCCGGTCAGCGAGCCGAGCCGCACACCGCCGCCGGTCAACTCCGCCCACACCAGGTCGTCCTTCTGCCGGTACAGGGTGACCGGCGCGTTCGGATCCGTGCTGACCTTGCGGAACCGTTTACCGTCGTAGTTGATCATTCGTTCTGCTCCGTCCGGGTCGGGAACCAGAGGTCGTCCGAGGTCAGATCCGCGAGGTCGTACTTCCCGAGCGCGCTGGTGAGCAGCCGCAGCTCGAGTTCGAGGCAGCCCACCAGCCGCACGAGCCCTTCGGCCGCGTCCTCGTCGACGGCGAGCAGCGCCGCCCGGCCGAGGCCGACCGCGGAAGCGCCCATCGCCAGGCACTTGAGCGCACGGGCCCCTTCCCAGATCCGCCCCGACACCAGCAACGACGCGTCGTGCTTGCCGACCCGGCGCAGGCATTCCACCAGCGGCAATCCCACCTGGTCGAGGAAGACCGACGGCGCCCAGCCGGTGCCGCCCTCGGCACCGTCGACGGTGACGGCGTCCGCCCCCGCCGCCCACGCGACCCGCGCGGCCTCGCCGACGTCGCGGCCCGGATGCAGTTTCACCCAGGCCCGGGCCCGCGGGTAGTTGTTGCGCATCAGGTGGATCTGCTGGCGCAGGATCTCCCCGGTGAAGGTGCCGGGGCTGCTGGAACGCAGCACCATGGCCTGTTCCTTACCGAAGGCTTCGTCCACTGTGTACTGTTCGGCGATCTCGCCGGCGGCCGTGCGCGAGAGCACGGTCATCCCGCCGAGCCCCGGTTTGGCACCCTGCCCCACCTTGAGCTCGAACGCCAGCCGCCCGGTCTCCAGCAGTTTCGTCGCGGACGGGTCACTGTAGACGAGGTTCCACACCTCCGCGTCGGCGTCTTCGGTGCTCTGCTGCACGACGACACCGCCCAGCCCGTCCGGTACGGCGTCGGCGTACGCGCGGATCCGTCCGAGCAGGCCGTCTTCGGCGCTTTCGCCCATCCGGCCGTATCCGTGCATCGGCACGACGTTCTCGCCGATCACCATCGGCATCCCGAGTCTGCCCGCCTGTTCGCTCGCGGCGATCCCGAGCCCGCTGCCCGCCACCTGCGTGGAGCCGAACGCGCACAGGAACACCGGCGACGGCGCGGTGAACCCGCCGAGGATGGTCGACAACCCGACATCGCCGTACACCGGTTCACGCGCGAGGTCGAACATCTTCTCCAGGCGCCGCGGGACGAACACCGGCGGCACGATCCGCGCGCGGTCGAGTTCATCGGTACCCGAGTCGACGTCCGCGCCGAACAGCGACCGGCCGTATCCCGCGACGTCGGGGAAGACAGCCGCGCTGCCTTCCCGCGCCCTGGCCCGGATCGCGTCTTCGGGGAGCTGCCGCGCGGTGATCACGGCGCCGCGATCCCGGGCAGCTTCGGGTACGCGTTGGCCTGCCAGATCGCGTCCAGCCCGGCGATGTACCGCGTCACCCGCTCCAGCCCCATCCCGAAGCCCGCGCTCGGCGGCAGCCCTTCGCGCGCGAGGTCGAGGTACCAGGCATACTTCGCCGGGTTCTCCCCCGTCTCCCGCATCCGCTCGATCAGCCGCCGGTACTCGTGCGTGCGCTCACCGCCACTGCAGAGTTCGCCGAACCCGTCCGAGGCGATGAGGTCGAAGTTCCGCAGCACCCCCGGTTCGGTGCTGGACTCGCCGTCGGTGAACCCGCGCGAACCCTTGGGGTAGTCGACGATGAAGAACGGCCGGTTCGTCTGCTCCGAGATGATCCGCTCGCCCTGCCAGTCGATCTCCGCGTCGGCGCTCTGCCCGTGCCGCAGGCCCTGCAGCCGCGACACCGCCTCGCGGTGCGTCATCCGCTCGAAATCCTCTTCCAGCAGCGCCGTGAACGCTTCGGGATCCCGGCCGAGCGTGGCAAGGTCCACTTTGGACTCTCGCAGGGTATGGGCGACCACGTGCCGGAGCAGGCCCTGAGCGACGTCGAGGACCTCCTCGCGGCTCGCCCGCGCCACTTCGACGTCGATCTGGGTGAACTCGACCAGATGCCGTCCGGTGGTCGAGGTCTCCAGCGGCTCCAGCCGCACGTTCGGGGCGACATAGAAGATCTTGTCGAACGCGAGCAGCGAAGCCTGCTTGTACAGGATGACGCTGGTCATCATCTTGTACTTGTGCCCGTAGTAGTCGACGTCGACCTGCTTCGCACCACGGCATCCCGGGTCGGTGACCGGCCCGATCAGCGGCGGTTGCAGTTCCACGAAACCGTTCATGCCGAGGTATTCGCGGGTGCCCGCGGTGATGCTGTTCTGGATGCGCAGCGCCGCCTGCGTCACCGGCGACGTCAGATGCTCGCGGGTGCCCGGCGGCAGCGCCGCGGCCGATGGTCCGGTCATGTCCTACTCCCCTGTGTCAGTCGGTTCACGGGCTCGATTCCCGGCAGCCCGTACTTCTCGTCGAACGACCGCTCGACGTAGCGGAGCGCGTCCAGCAGATCGCCCGAGGTCATCCGCCGTTCCGCGGGCAGGTCGACGAGGTCGCCCAGCGGCATCGCGCCGATCCGCTGCCACTCCAGGCGGCCGCCGGCGTCCAGCCGTCCGCGCGCGCGGCCCGCGTTGTCCGGATGCAGGCAGAACGGGACGTCCAGCTGACCCCGCGCGAACGCCGTGACCAGCGCCCTGCCGAGGTCGGTGTCGAGCGAAAGAACGTTGTCCACCAACGCTTTCGCCTGCACGTGGATCCCGGTGTCACCGAGCCTGCCGATCCGGGACACACCCCGCGCGGCCTCGGCGGCGTGCTCCAGCGCGGTCACGTTCTCCGCCACGGTCGGCAGCCGGTGCGCTTCGGCGGTGGTCTTGACGATCAGCCTGCTCGCGCCAGTGCGGGCGGCCAGCCGCGCGGACGCTGCGATCAGCTCCAGCGCGCCGCCCGGTGTCCTCGGGTGGACGCCCATGTAGCCGTAGATCACCACATGCGTCCGCGCGTGCGGCACGTATTCCGCGATCAGCGCGTGCAGCGCGGCGACGGCCTCCTCGTCCTGCCCGGCGTGGGTCTGCTGCGCGTAGCTGAAGGACAGGCAGCGGATCCCGTGCCGCCAGAAGAACATCCCCTCCAGCACGCTCAGCGCGACCAGCAGCGCCGGTGGGCACAACTGACCCATCATGCAGCCGCCGAAGGTCTCCAGGTGCGGCTCCAGTTCGGGACCGCGGGCCTCGGCCAGCGTTTCGCACGAGCGCCGCCAGTTGTCGACGGCCGCCGAAAGCGGCATGCGGCTGTACGGCAGGCAATACGACACCGGACCGCCCTCGGTCGCGTGCAGCCCGAAGTCCAGCAGGGACCGGACGATCCGGCGGGGGTCCGCCGAACCGTGCCGGACCTGCACCGGGAAGTCCCCGGTCAGCACTCCGTCGAGCAACGCCGTCGTCGTCGCGGGATCGTGGTCGACGAGCGGGTACCCGTTGAGATCGGCACCGGCCGCCAGCGCCGCGCGAGCCGCCTCGTGGTCGCCGACCCTGGTGTAGCTGTCGATCGTGATCGTGCCGACCGTCGCGGCCCGCGCCGCCCTGGTCGCCAGCAGTCCCCGGGTCATCCGCCCCGGATCCGCGAAACCCATCCGGGGTTGGACGACCAGGTCGCCCCTGGCGTGGTGGCGCGCGACCACCTCGCCGAACGAATGTCCCCGCCGCGGGGTGAGCACGCTCATCCGGCGCCCAGCGGGACACCGGGGGCGCGCACGGACAGGGTGCGGAGGAAGGTCCGGAACGGCGTCAGCCCGCCGGAGTCCTCGAACACCGCGTCGAAGCCGGCCTCCAGCAGCCGCGCCGCGTTGCTGCCGCCCGTGACGTCGAGCTTCCCGCCGATGACGACCGGCATCGTGACCAGCTCCGCCCGCGCGCGGAAGGTTTCCATCAACCGGACGCCGTCCTGACGGCCGTGCCCGTTGAGGCTGCTGATCACCAGCAGGTCCGGCCGCCGGGTGACGCATTCGCGCACGATGGTCGCGTCCGGGACGCAGGCGCCGAGGTTGGTGACCCGGCAGCCCAGTTCCTCCAGCAACAGCTCCAGGTACACCAGGTTCCAGGTGTGCGCGTCGGACGAGAGCCCGGTGACGATCACGTCGAGACCGGCGTCCGGGAGCGTGGACTGGACGGCTTCGATGGTCATGGTGCGGCGTTCTCCCTCTCTTCGCGGTCCGGCCGCACGTCGATCTCGATCAGCGCGACCGCCTCTTCGGCCAGGCGTGACGCCTCCGCCGGGCTGTCCGCGGTCACCATCAGATCGCCGACGCGGTCCCACGAACTGCGCAGTCCGCCGAACCGGTCGCCCGCCGAAACCCCGACGTCGCACATGAACACGCCTTCGGACTGCGACGCCTTCTCCACCCCGCGCACGTCCGCGATGAGGCCCGGCTCGATCGAGAGGAACCGGACCGCGGCGCCGCCTTCGGCCTTGCGTGGCAAGACGTCCACGACCGGCTCGTCCTTCATCACCGAGAAGTAGGCGCGGTTCAGCTCCACCGGGTAGGCGCGCTGGATCAGCTCGATGATGCCGTCGCCCGCGAACCGGCCGGCGCATTCGACCAGGTACGGGACGCCGTCCGAGACGATCCATTCGCAGTGGACGATCCCGGTGCGGAACCCGGCCGCGCCGGTGAGCCGCCGCGTCTCCTCGGTCAGCGACACCGTCAGCTCGTCCGGGATGTCGGCGGGGACGATGTGCGCGAGTTCGATCGGACGCGGCCCGGGGAACAGCCGCTTGCCGGTGACGTTGGCGAACAGCGGCTCGCCGTCCCGCAGCAGCATCTCGACGCTGTACTCGTCGCCCTCGACGAAGGTCTCGGCCAGCATCTTCAGTTCCATCGCGCGGTCCGGGACGAAGATCCCTTCGTCCTGCACGACGCAGTTCGCCCACGCCTGCTCGGCCTCGGCCGGGTCGGTGAGCACCTGTGTCCCCACCGACGCCTGCCGGTTCGCGGGCTTCAGCACGGTCTTCCCCGGATGCCGCGCCATGAACTCACGGACCTGTTCGGGGCTTTCGACGCGCGCCGAAGCCGGATTCGCGATCCCCGCCGCCCGGCTGACCAGGCGCAGCACCGCCTTGTCCCGCAGGATCTGCGCCGCGCCGAACCCCGCGCCCGGCAGGCCGTAGCGTTCCGCGAGCCTCGCCGCGAACGGGGTCGCGTACTCGGTCAGCGGGACGACGGCGGCCGGATCGAGGTCGTGGTGGACGTGGTAGAACTCGTCCGCCTTGCCGGGAAGGTGGAATTCCCACTCGATCAGCTCGCGCACCAGCGCCGAACCGGCCACCGTCGTCCGTGCGTCGCGTTTGCGGACGACGTCGGGTTCTTCGACGAAGATGACCGAGCCGTTCGGCTGGAAGTCCTTGATGGACGAACCCAGGGCCGCGGCCACGAACCCGACCAGCACCACCGGGCGCGTCATGACTCGTCCTCGACGTAATACCAGTTCTCCGGATTGATCAGGCCGTACGGGTTGATCGGCGAGAACCCGCGCAGGTTGCCCGCGACCTCGAATAGCCGCCGCGGGAACGTCGGCATGAAGATCACCGGAGCCTGGTCGGCGATGTACTCCTGGTACTCGTAGAGCGCTTCGAGGGAGTCGGTGGTGACGGTCTTCGCGATCAGCTCGTCCGCTTTGGCGTCCCGGTAGTTGCTGAAGTTGCAGGCGGCGCCGCTCTGGAAGAGGTTCTCGCCGGTCGGGTAGTTGTAGACCCAGCCGCCGCCCCAGCAGGACAGCTGCCACATCCGCTTCTCGCCGGGGCCGTCCTCCGCCACCAGCACCGACCCCATCACCTCTTCGAGGCGGATCTCGATCCCGGCCTTGGCCGCGTCGTCCCGGAACTGCGCCATGAGCCGGGCCAGCGAGGGCCGCCCTTCCCAGTAGCGCAGGGAGAAGCTCAGTTCGGTGCCGGCCGGGATGCCCTCGCCCGCTTCACCGGGGCCGGTGCCGGGCCGGACGCACACCGCGGGTGAGGTGGTGACGTCCCAGCCGTTGTCGGCGAGCAGCTGCCGCGCCTTCTCCAGGTCGAACGGCCAGAACCCGCCACGCTCGGCGATCTTCGGCGAGACCAGGTCGCTCTTGGGCAGCACCGGGATCGACCCCGTCTGGCTCCAGCCGTAACCCTGGTAGACCTCGCGGGCCCCGTACTCCTGGTCGAAGCAGCTCTGCAACGCCTGCCGGACGTAGGGCTGCCTGATCATGTTCCCGGCGACGGTCGGGTTGCTGAAGTTGACCGCCATGAAGTTGATGTTGAACAGGATCTGCGGTTCCAGCTGGAAACCGTCGCCGAGCGGGTTGGGCCCGCCCTTCGTCGGGTCGCCGTCGGGCTGGACGCCCATCCCCGGTGGCAGGAAGCCGACCTGGACGTCACCGGACTGCAGCAGTTCGTACTGCTGCTCGTCCGACGTCGTCGAGACCTGGCGCAGCTCGTCGAGATGCGGCGGGTTGGGCCCGCTGTAGTGCTCGTTCGGGACGAAGGTGACGACACCTTCCTCGGTGTAGCTCTTGAGCCGCCACGGCCCGTTCACGACACTCCACACAGGACTGCCGGCCCAGCGCGTGCGGTGCGAGTTGTCCTCCTCGACGACGTCACCGTTCTCCGCCATCAGGAACTCGTAGACCGCTTCCGCCTGACCGATGTCGTGCGTCGCGTCGGCGGGCCCGGCCGCGGTGCGGTCCCATGCCTTCGGCATCGGGGTGATCATGGTGAGCTGGTTCAGCAGCACCCAGTTCTTCGAATACGCCTTGTCGAACGTGAAGCTCACCTTGTCGTCGGCGACCTTCCCGAACGACACCAGGTTGTCCGGGAAGTAGCCCTCGGAGTACGCGCCGAACTTCGGCCCCTTCACCTTCAGCATGTTCATCCAGAAGATGACGTTGTCCGCGCAGACCGTCTCGCCGTTGGACCACTTCCACGGTTTGATCCGGACCACGCAGGTGCGGCCGGTCTCGTCCCACACCGGCTCTTCGCCGACGCTGAGGTCGTAGTCGATCTCCGGCGCGCCGTCCCGGCCCAGCCAGTACAGCGGCCGGTACATCAGCATCTGGAACTCGTAGAGGCTCCGCACGCCGAAGCGCTCGCCCGGGGTGAAGGGGAAGATCACCGCGGGCGGGAACCCGGGCAGGCAGGCCCAGGTCGCCACGCCGCCCTTGATCGGCTTGTCCGTCATGACTTTCGCTTCCTCCGAATGTCGGCCGCGCTCAGGCGGCGGTCGCCTCGAGTACCTCGGCCGGCCGCTTCTCCTGCGCCGACAGCGGTTTCGCCAAGCTGAAGTAGGTGCCGATCACGATCGCGCCCTGCAGGATCGCCAGCCCCCAGAACGCGTAGGGCACGGTGGTCGCGTCCGCCAGCGACGACAGCGCGACCGTCGCGCCGACGCCGAGCCCGAGTCCGAGGGCCTGGGTGCTGCCGAAGATCCGGCCGACCCGCTCCTCCGGACTGGCCCGCATCAGCAGTGTGCGCGCCGCGATCCGGCCCTGCGCGAAACAGAAGCCGGCGAACGGGATCGCCGCCATCAGCGCGATGTAGTGCAGCGGCTGGATCGCGAGGCAGATCAGGTTGCCGAGCGTGCCGAGCACGGCCAGATGGATGCCCTTGAACCGCTTGCTGACCTTGCCGTACGCGGCGGCGCCGACGATGAAGCCGACCCCGGCCAGCGCGTCGACCACACCGATCATCCACGCGCCCTGGTCGAAGGTCTGCAGGATCAGCGTCGTCAGGATGACGTTGGCGACCATCAGGCCGATGTTGCCGTTGGCGTACAGCAGCGCGAGCCGCTTGATCGGCTGGCGCACGGGGACTTCGACCGGCGCCGACGGGTCGGTGGCCGTGGTCTCCTCGGTCACCGGGGCCTTGGCCGGCTTGCGGCCGATCGCGTAGACCAGCACGGCCGACAGGACGAAGCTCAGCGAGTTGAACACGAACAACGGCGTGGCGCCGAACCAGATCACCAGGAAGCCGGCCAGCGAAGACGCCAGCAACATACCGGAGTTGCTCGCCATCTCGAAGTGGGAGTTGAACTTGCCGAGCCGCTCGTCGCGGATCCGTTCCTTGATCAGGCCGTTGCTGGCGGGCATGAACAACGCCGCGGTGCAGGCGAGCATGAAGTTCGCTATGTAGGAGCCGAGGTTCGCCGGACCACCGATCCACAGCCACACCGGCAGCGCGAACGCGGTCATCGCGCTCACCAGGTCCGCCGCCACGCACAGCATCCGGCGGTCGACCTTGTCGACCAGCTTGCCGAACAGGACCGCGAGCGCGACCTGCGGGATGGACACCGCGATGAACAGCCAGCCGACCGCCAGGGTGGTCTGTTCGGCGTGGAAGACCAGGATCGCGGCGGCGGTGATCTGGAACGCGTTGCCCGCGGTGGTGATGAATCCCGCCGGGACCAGCAGGCGTTCGGCGAGCCGGGAACTCCGGACCGCGTCGGCGGAGAGGGTGCTGTCGAGTGACATGGGGTGTCAGACCTCGCTCGTCGGAGGGAATTCCAGTGGTGGCACGGTGAAGGCCGTGGTGTGCGTGACGTCGAAGGCGGCTGCGGTGATCCGGGGTTCGAACCCGCCGGCTTCGGTGGCACGCTCGGCGAGGTCGATCAGGATCGGCGAGGCACAGCCGATCAGCGCCCGCAGTTCGAGGAAGAGGTCACCGAGCCGGGCGCGGAGCATCTCCTGGTCGAGGTTGCCCTTCAGCGTGCGTTCCGTCGCCGCGCGCAGGCGTTCGACGTGCTGCACCACCAGATCGGCGGCACGGCTGAGGCTGAAGTCTTCTAGTTCGTAGTTCAGGGCGAACCGGGAGACCATCGCCGCCGCACGCTCCGTGGCTTCGGTCGACACCGGGAGCGAGCCGTTCTCACCACCGACCTCGGCGGTGAGTTTCGCCAGTGTCTCGGCGAGTTCGTTCCAGGGCTTGACCAGCCGCTCCCCCGCGACCTTCTCCAGCGCGGCACGGGAGAAGTTGGTCCGCGCGAACTCGGGGGCGGTGAGGTTGAGGTGGAACCGCGCGATGTCGCGGGGCACCTCGGCCGCCAGCTCACGGGCCCAGACCACGTGTCCCTTGCTGGTGGAGAACTTCTCGTTCTCCAGTTCGTAGAACTCGTTGACGAGCAAGGTGTCCGGAAGGACGTAACGGCCTTCGAGGGCTACCAACTCGGCGACGTGGACGACACCCCAGGTGAACAGCGGATCGAACCCCATGAACACCACGACCCGCGCGTCGTTCTCCGCGAGCCAGGCGTCGTCGTCGGCGACCTTCGGCTTCCCGTTGCGCCGCAACGCGTACTCGGTGCAGTACATCGAGGCGGGCATGCCCTCGACCCAGGCGTTGAGCCGTTGCCCCGGGGTCTGGAGGAACGGCGCCGGCAGGCCCCATTTCACCGGATACGTGATCGCGAAGTCGGGCAACGGCCCGGACAGCAGTTCCCGCATCAGCCCGAGCACGTGCGGCCGCCACGCGGGACCGCGTTCCTCGTAGTAGGCGAGGAGTTGCTCGCGGTACTCCGAGACCGGGAAGACCATGATCTCGGTCTCGCGGTAGGTCACCTCGTCGGCCGGGTCGAGCACCGAGTACGGCTCGATGAGCGCGTCGAAGTCGATCGGATGCCCGCAGCCCTCGCAGAACCCGCCGCGGCTGTCGGCGAGGCACGTCGGGCAGCCACCGCCGACGAAACCCTCGACCAGGAACTCGCCCTTGCTCTCGCTGTACGGCAGCCGGACTTTGCGCAACCGGAGCTTTCCCTTGTCGTACAGGCGTTTGACGTAGTCGTAGACGAGCGTCTTGTAGCCGTCGTCCGTCGGCGAGAAACCGTCGACCTCGACACCCATCGCCTTGAACGTGCGCTGGATGTTCTCGGTCGACTGCTCCACCAGTTCGGGCGGCGTAAGCCCGACCCTGGCGGCGCTGGTGACGAGGTAGGTCTGGCTGTCGTCGGTGCAGGAGGCGAACACGGCCTCGCGGCCGGCCGCGCGCAGGTACCGCCGGTGCACGTCGGCACCGAGGTACGGGCCGGCGATATGCCCGATGTGCAGGTCGCCGTTGGACGTCGGGGGGCCGCCGATGATCACCACCGGTCGCTTGTCGGCCATGGTCATGCCCCTGCCCGGTCGGACGCCCGCGCTGCATGCCGGGCGGCGAACTTCGCCGTCATGTCGGAGTCCCACCAGATCGCGTACATCTCGAAGTCCTCCGCACCATCGTTGAGGATGCGGTGCTCGGTGCCGGGCCGGTGGAACTCGATGTCGCCGGGTTTGAAGGCTCGGCGCTCTCCCCCGGCCTCGACGACCGCTTCGCCGTTGACGGCGATGAAGATCTCGTACTCGTGGTGGGAATGCGCACCCGTCGCGCCGTGCGCCGGCACCGTCACCCAGGCGCCTTCGAACGGCGCGTTCAGTGCCGCCCACGGCAGGAGCCGCTGGCCGTAGGCGCCGTTCTCGAAGACCATCTTTTCCCGCTCAAGCGGACGGATCTCCATGACTTTCTCTTCCTTCTCGTGGTTCAGCGGGTGGCGACGATGGGGGCGGTTTCCGAAGTCGGCCGCGGTGGCACCGAAGGGTTTTCGCCGCGGTGGGCGAGGATGTCCTGCAGAATGTCGTTGGCTCGCGGGGCGAGGACGCTCAGCAGCGAGTCCGCGATGCCGTGCGTGGCCTCGTTGACGCCCTGGAGGTACACGGCCGCCGTTGCGGGCTGATCGATCTCCAGCCGGTAGTCGCGGGTCACCTTGATCTCCGACAGGCCGATCGACTTCGCGATCTCCTGGACCATCCTCGGCATCTCAGGGGAGAAACCGGTGCCGAGCAGCACGAGATCGGTGCGCAGTTCCTGGGTCTCTCCGGTGCGCCGGTCGGTCAGCTCCAGCACGATCTCGTCGCCCTCGTCGCGGGCGTCGGTGATGTCGTTCATCGTGATCATCTTGAGCCGGGAACGGCCGGAGAGACGGTCCAGGTAGACGGAGCGGTAGAGCGCGTCCATCGTGCCCGGCGCCAGCCCGGAGTAGTTCGTGTGGTGCATCTCCTTGAGCATCTGCTCGCGTGCTTCCGGTCGCGCCTCGAAGAACTTGTCCACATGGGACGGGAAGAACAGCTCGTTGTTGAACTTGCTGCTCTCGTAGTAGTTCAGGCCGATCGAACGCATCACCATCGTCGGCTTGCATTCGGGCAGGTCGGCCTGCACCGAGCTGAACAGTTCCGCCGCGCTCTGCCCGGCCCCGATCACCGCGACGCGGTACGGAAGGTCCTTACGCAGCTTCGCGATTCTCGGCAGGTACTGCGTGCTGTGGATGACGCGATCCTGGTTCACCGTCCGGAGCAGGTCGGGGATCCGCGCGTCCCGTCCGGCGCCGACCACCAGGTACCGGCTGCGGATGACCTCGCCGTCGGCGACACGCGTGTCCCAGCCGGTGAGTGTGCCGTCCGTCCACACGGGAGTGATCTCGCGGCATTCCCGGCCGCGTTGCAGGTCCACCAGGGAAAGCGAGTCCGCCGTCCACTTGAGATAGTCGGCGAGCTCGACCCGGTACGGGACGAAACTGCCCATGTTCACGAATTCGTTGAGCCGGTTCGTGGCGTGCAGGTAGTTCAGGAACGAGAAGCGGCTGCGCGGGTTGCGCAAGGTCACCAGGTCCTTCAGGAACGAGACCTGCGACAGCGCCTCCGGCAGGAGCATGCCCCGCTGCCAGGAGACCTCTTCGTCCCGTTCGAGCAGGACCGATTCGCGGGCCAGTCCGGGCGCGAGCTCTTCCAGTGCCACTGCGAGCGCCAGGTTGGACGGTCCTGCTCCGACTGCGAGCAGCTCGACATCACGGTTCGCCATTTGTTTGCTCCGCCATCGTTGAGAGTGCTGGGAAGGTGTGCTGCGGTGCCGGTGCGCGGTCAGGCGCCGGCGGCCACCGAGGGCAACAGGGGATGCGCGGTCAGCCGGACCTGGGCCATGGCCTTGTCCAGCACCGCTTCGCAGTCTTCGGGGTCGGCGCCCGCGCAGATCACGTACGCGTGCCGCGAGATGAACTCCGCCGGCGGCAGCCGCATGCGCGCACCTGGCTCGACGAGCACGTCGGCGGCGAGGATTCCGTTGTTCCGCAAGGTATCCGGTACGGACACGGACTCGACGACACAGTCCTGTTTCGGGTAGCCGAACCGCACGCCGACCCACCGGGGCTCGGCCTCGTGCGGGATATGGGGACGCATGCCGAGCGCGACGTCGACCGCGGCCGCGCCCGGGTCGGCCCCGGTCGCGAACTTGGCGAGCAACGGGATCAGGTCTCCGCCGAGCCTGCCGTTGATCTCCACGATCACCGGTCCGCGTCCGGTGAGCTTGAGTTCGGTATGCGTGATGCCGTACCGGAAGTCGATCGCGCTGTGCGCGCGGGCCAGCGTCGAGCGCAGTGCCGGGTCGGCGAGCAGTGCGTCCGCGGAGCTGACCAGGTGGCCGAGTTCCTCGAAGTACGGGTGCATGCCGACCGTCTTGTGTGCCACGAACATCGGCGTGTACTCGCCGTCCACGACGGCGCCGTCCACGCTGATCTCCGGGCCGCTCAGGTACTCCTCGACCAGCGCCCCGCCCTTGTAGGCGGGAGAGCCGCCGAAGCTGGCGTCCTCCGCGGTCCGGAACGCCTTCCGCACCGCGGAGGCGTCTTCCGCGAGGCTGACGCCGATGCTGGCCCCGCCCCCGCGTGGCTTGACGACGACCGGGTACCCGATCCGTTCGGCCACGCGGACGGCTTGGTCGTCGTCGTGCACGAACCCGAAATCGGGCTGCGCGACGCCGGCCGCGGTGAGCGTCCGGCGGCTGAACCACTTGTCACGGCAGCCTTCGATCGCGGAGATCCCGGCACCCGGCACCCCGAGTTCGTCCGCGACATGCGCCGCCGCGACGATCAGCGCCTCGTCCCAGGACACCACGCCGAGCACCGGCGTCGCGGCGTGGAGCGCACGGGCCGCGGCCAGCACGGCGTCCTGGTCCTGCGTGTCCAGCACCGTGGCGCCGGCGATGTAGCGCTCCTGCCATGTCGGCTCGGTCCCGGTGAACAGCCACAAGGGATGCCGATGCCCGGCCGACGCCAACAGGTACTCCCGGTACGGCCGCATCCCGCAGCCGATCACCAGGACAACACCCTCCGCTGAGCTCATTCCCTCTCCCCACCAGCACGTCGCTCCGTCGCGGGCTACTACATCTCGGGGGCGGGTTGACCGGAACCCTTGATTCGGGAAGAACAATCAACGAGGGCGTGGCTTCAGACGGCCGCTTCGTACGCGGCGGCGAGGCGCTGCAGCACGCCGGGGCCGTCCTTCTCCGGCGCCGGCTCGCCGAGGTGGACGACCCGAAGTTCGGCCATGAACTCCGACCACAGTTCCGGCCCGCCCGCGGCGAGCAGTTCGGCCCGCACCCGCAGGCGCTCCGTCGTCGGACGATGCTCGATACCCCAGGCCCCGAGGTGCGCGAACACGGGCACCAGCTGGATCGACGCCTCGGTCAGGCTGTACGCGGCCCGTTTGCCGGGCCCGGCGTCTTCGCGGGTCAGCAGGCCGGCCTTGACCAGCCGCTTCAACCGGTCCGCGAGGATGTTGGACGCGATCCCCTCTTCGGATCCGGCGAGCAGCTCCCGGAAGTAACGCCGGGTGCCGAACATGATGTCCCTCAGCACGAGCAGGCTCCAGCTGTCGCCGAACGCCTCGACCGCGGCGTTGATCGGGCAGCCGGAACGGGCGGGTTCCGCCATCCCTTACCTCCACCAGAAGTGGTTGCAATCTACCATCGCTCACTTTATCGTGAACCGGCCGATTGCAGAACGCAAGCACTAGGGGGCCGGCATGCTCGAACCACAGACCGCGGACGGGAAAGTGCTGTGGCACTTCACGATGTCCCTCGACGGCTTCGTCGCGGGCCCTGGCCACGGCATGGACTGGATGACCGGCGTCACTTCCCGGCCGGACCTGATCGACGAATACGCCACGACCACCGGCGCCGTGCTCGGCGGCCGTGATGGCTGGGACGCCTACCCCGACCCGAGCGGTATCTACGGCGGCGCCTGGAAAGGGCCGCTGTTCGTCTTGACCCACCACCCCGAAGACGCCACGCCCACGGACGGGGTGACGTTCCTGAACTGCGGCGCGGACGAAGCCGTCCGGATCGGGCTGGAGGCGGCGAACGGGAAGAACCTCGAGGTGTTCTCGCCGGACATCGGCCGCCAGTTGCTCGCGCTCGGGTTGATCGACGAGATCGACCTGCAGATCGCGCCGGTCCTGCTCGGCGACGGCATCCGGCTGTACGACAACCCCGGTGGGGCACCGATCCACCTCCGCGGACTCGGCCGGGAAGACCCGCTAGGCGTGCTCGACGTCCGGTTCCGGCCTGCCTGATCGCGCGCCCCGGTCGTGGGTGATTCCGGTCGGCAGAACGACCGGGTCTCAGGTACGTACTGCCGGTGCGCGGATGGCGGTTTCGCGTGGCTGGCCGGACGACACGCGTGATGGGATGGACGACTCGCGGCGGCACCCTGGCCACGCGCGTGTCGTCCACCGGATCACGCGTGTCGTCCGGTCAAGCACACGAAACCGCCGGCATCGGCGCCGACCTCGTGACCACCGACGCGAGCAGGGCTGGAAGTCCCTAGGACAGAATGATGTTCACCATCCACGAGATGCCGAACCTGTCAACGCAGACGCCGAATTCGTCGCCCCACATCTGCTTTTCGAGAGGAACCGAAACGGTGCCGTCGGCGGAGAGCTTCTCCCAGTATCCGCGCAATTCCTCGCCGTCGTCGCCACTGAGGCTGATCGACACGTTGGTGCCCGGATTGTGCTCCATTCCCGGCGGCGTGTCCGACGCCATGATCGTGTAGCCGCTCGGGGAATCGAGCCGGCTGTGCATGATCTGATCCTCCGCCGGCGTTCCGGCCATACCGGACTCACCGAACGTATTCAGCGTCAGTTCTCCGCCGAACACCGACTTGTAGAACTCCATGGCCTGCCGGGCGTCGCCGGCGAAGCTGAGGTAGGGATTGAGACGGGAAGCCACTGGAACGCTCCTTCTGGTCGGGTCACGAGCATCCTGGCAGACCCCTCCCGGTGCGACAACGGCTGGACTACGGCCGGATGAATTCCTTCGCACAACGAAAATTCAACCCCGTTCACCGAATACGGTGAGCAATTTCCCGAGTGCCACTTCAGGGTCCACGTATGCCCGCATTCCGGATCCGCCCCGGTTCGGCGACGGCGCGACGATCCTCAATCCAAAGGGGAACGACCGCGCTTGCCGGTGTCTCGCCTACCGCGCGAAATCCGCGGACTACAGCCGGTTGCGCGGAGACGAACGCGCCGAGCACGTCCGAGGCCTGTGCGCGGCGGATCCCGCGCCCGGTGTGCTCGCCTACGACGGCACCACCCCGGTCGGCCGGTGTGGCGTCGGGCCTCGCGCGCACCTGCACCGCATGACGCGTTCCCGCACGATGCCGCCGATCGACGACGTTCCGGCGTGGACGGTCGTCTGTTTCGTCGTCCGGTCCGGCCATCGCCGCAAGGGCGTGGCGCACGCGCTGCTGGACGGCACGGTCTCCTACGCCCGGGCGCACGGCGCACCCGTCATCGAGGGCTATCCCGTCGATCCCGGCGAGGGGCGGATCAACTCGTCCGCGGCACACGTCGGGACCATCGGGCTGTTCGCCGCCGCGGGGTTCGAACTCGTCGCGCCCGACACCGTCCGGACGTGTCGCGAAAGCCACTTTCGCAACCCTCCCAGGGCGCGTCCCGACCGCCGCGCCCCGAACCAGCCCGAAGGGCCCTTCGCCGCATCAGATGCGGCGAAGGGCGCCTTCAGCCCACCCAGCCGCATCGAAAACCGAGAGCTAACGATTGACTTTCGATAGATAACGCGTGAAACTCGATGCATGATCACAGGGCAACGGGCGGTCGCGCCCCTCCGAGTGTTCCTCGTGCTGCTGTTCGGGGTCCTCGTCCTCTTCCAGACCATGTCCCTGCCGGGGCAGTTCGCGCACATGGCACGGCAGGACCCCGAAATGGCGTACCTGCGCTGGCCCGCGACGGCGGTCTCCGTCTTCTGGGTGCTGTGCGTCCAGGTCGTGGTCGTCGCCACCTGGCACCTGCTCACGCTGGTCAAGAAGGACCGGATCTTCACCGAAGCTTCCCTGAGATGGGTGGACGCCATCGTCTGGGCCATCCTCGCCGGTTGGGTGGTGCTGGCGGGCGTGTTCCTCTACGTCGGCTTCAACGCCGAAGACCCGGGCCTGCCGCTGCTGTTGTTCCTCGCGTTGATCGGCGTCGCCGTGCTGGGCCTGCTCATCGTCGTGATGCGCACGCTGCTGCGGCAAGCCACCACCCTGCGGTCCGACCTGGAACAGGTGATCTGATGCCGATCGTCGTCCGTATCGACGTCGAGCTGGCCAAGCGCAAGATGAGTGTCGGCGAATTCGCCGAACTCGTCGGGCTCACCCCGGCGAACGTGGCGGTGCTGAAGAACGGCCGCGCCAAGGCCGTCCGGTTCAGCACCCTCGAAGCGATGTGCCGGGTGCTCGAATGCCAGCCCGGCGACCTGCTCGAATGGGTCGAAGAGGAGCACTAGACCGTCGAGAACTCCAGGTGGAAGTTGTCGAGCGTCGCGGGCAGCGGCCGCTCCGGCCCGAGGACGGCACCGGAGACCAGTTCGAAGCGCCGGTCCTTGATCAAATGCGCCAGCATCGTGCTCGCGCAGAACAGCACGAGATCCCGGCCGGGACAGATGGCCGGTCCGGCGCTGAACGGGACGAGCGCCGGATTGGCCGCCGCACTGCCGTCCAGCCAGATCCCGGGTTCGAACCGGTCGGCGTAGGGCAGGGATTCGGGGTCGCGGTGGAAGAACGGGGTGAAGATCAGGACCGTGGTCCCCGCGGGGCCCCAGGCGGTCTCGGCCGTGCTCTCGCGCAGCAGCGCGGGCGTGGTCGGCCACAGCCGGACCGATTCGAGGGCGCAGGCACGCAGGTACGCGAAGGGGCCGGGCGCGGTCAGGTCGGCGGCCGCGACCTCTTCGTCGGCACGTTCCCGTGCGCAAGGGTGGGTGGCCAGTAACGCGAGCGCGCGGAAGGTGACGATCCCGGCGGCGTCGAACGCGAAGAGCCAATGGGCGACCTGGTCGGCGACGACGTCCATCGTCCGCTCGCCCGACGGACCCGCCGACGCGATGGCTTCGGCGAGGCTGCCCGGTTCCGCCCGTTCCAGATGGCCGATGAGCCGGGTGCGGAACTGATCGTGGAGCCGGTCTCGCCGAGGGTGCGCGTACGCCCAGTTCGCGTCCTTTCGCAGGCGGGCGAGCGCGTCGGTGAGGCCGTCGTCGCCCGCCGCGGACTCGCCGAGCGTGACCCGGCGGACCATCCGCCACCAGGCCACGTTGAAGGTGTCCCAGTCCAGCGTGCCGCCGTCCCAGAGTGACGCCGCCTCCTCGGCGATCGCCGCGGCGAAGGGCGCGGCGAGGTCGTGCAGCGGCTTCCCCGGTTCGAGGACGTCCTCGTTGAACCGGCGGCGCGGCGCGCGCTCCGTCGCGTCCGAAATCAGCACGCCGTGCGGCTGGAAATGTCCCAGCGCCGCCCGCTTCTCCTCGGTCGACGGGCTGAACGGGACCGGCGCGGCGGCGAGCACCTCGCCGACGTCCTCCCCCGACAGCGCCAGGTCGATCGTGCGACCGGGCACCCGCAGCCGCAGCGGGCCAGGACCGTAGTGGGACCGGAGCCGCCCCAGCAGCCGCACGGCAGCGCGGTCGAACTGGAGTTTCTGCGCCGCGGCCATCCCCAGCGGCCGCCGTTTGATCACCCCGCCGGCGAGCGTGGGCAGGACGACCCGCAGCGCGACGCGCACGGTGTCCTGGACGGAAGCGGTGGCCGGTTCGGTCGAAGTCGCCATACCCGGGGCTACCCGCCGCGGCGTGCGCATAACCGGTTTGTCCCACGTCCGGGCGGGGAATCCGGCCGCCATGGCGACCAAGGCACCCGGCGCGGATCCACCCGAGACCGCGGATCTGGACAGGCTCCGTTCGGCGGCGTCCGGCTGCCGCGGCTGCGATCTCTACCGCGACGCCACCCAGACCGTCTTCGGTGAAGGCTCCCGCACGGCGGAGATCATGGTCGTCGGCGAACAACCCGGTGATCAGGAGGATCGGCAGGGTGCCCCGTTCGTCGGGCCCGCCGGAAGGCTGCTCGACCGAGCCCTCGACGAAGCGGGTTTCGACCGCCGGAAGATCTACGTCACCAACGCGGTCAAACATTTCAAGTTCAAGCGGGACGAACGCGGCAAACGGCGGATCCACAAGACACCGTCCAAGACCGAGATCGTCGCCTGCCGTCCGTGGCTGCACGCCGAACTGGCGGCGGTGCGTCCGGAACTGCTGATCTTCCTCGGCGCGACTGCGGCGAAGGCGCTCCTCGGCGATGACTTCCGCATCACCCGGAGCCGCGGCGAGCGGATCGACCTCGCCGAGTTCGCCACCACCGCGGTCGCCACGGTGCACCCGTCCGCGGTGCTGCGCGCGCCGGATCGCGACGAGGCCTACCGGGCCTTCGTCGCGGATCTCGTGGCGGCGCGCGGCGACCGCTGAATCACGCCACTTCGGAGCTGCGGCCGCCGTCGTGCAGGCCGAGCATGTCCAGCAGGGTCGCGCAGTCTTCGGCGCTCGTCGCCCGCGAAGCCACGGCGAGCGCCGCCTTACGACGGATCGCCTCCTGCTCCGGCGTCTCCTGGCCTTCCGGCAGCAGGTCCGGTACGGGATGAAGTCCGAGTTCGTTGTTCATCTGTTCCCCCTTGGCTGAAGGATGTGTCGGTCTGGTACCCGCGGTCCGCGGGTTTGAACACGGGTGACCCCGTTCGAGGGTGAATCAGCTCCGCAACGCCGGGAGCAGCGTGTCCTCAGCGAAGCGGAGGAAGCCTTCCTGCTGGTCACCGCCGATCTGGATCAGGGCGAGGTCGGTGAACCCTGCCGCCTCGAACTCGCCGGCCTGCTTCACGATCCGGTCGACGTCGGGCCCGCACGGGATCGCCTCGGCGACGTCCTCCGGTTTGACGTACTGGGTGGCCCCGGCGAACCCCGCGGGCCCCGGCAGTTCGGCGTTGACCTTCCAGCCACCACCGAACCAGCGGAACTGCTCATGCGCCCGCCGGATCGCGGCGTCGCGATCCTCGCCCCAGGACACCGGCAGCTGGGCGATCTTCCTGCTTGGCGGGCCGAGTTTGGTCGCGTCCCACTCGCGGCACAGCGACCCGTCGGGCTCCACCGCGATCATCGCGTCGGCGATCGGCGCGAACCGGGTCACCGACTGCGGCCCGGACACCGCGACCCCGATCGGGACACGCTGCTCCGGCAGGTCCCACAGCTTCGCGGAGTCCACCCGGAAGTGGTCACCCTTGTAGTTGAAGTAGCCGCCGTCGAACAGCCCGCCGATGATCTGGACCGCTTCGGCGAGCATTTCGTGCCGGACGTTAGCCGGTGGCCAGCCGCGTCCGACGACGTGTTCGTTGAGGTTCTCACCCGCGCCGAGGCCCAGGGTGAACCTGCCGTCCGACAACGCCTGGACGGTCGCCGCCTTCTGCGCCACCACCGCCGGGTGATAGCGCATGGTCGGACACGTCACGAAGGTCATCAGTTCGACCCGTTCGGTGCTCTGGGTGACCGCTCCCAGCACGCTCCACGCGTACGGCGAATGCCCCTGCTCGTCCAGCCAGGGCGAAAAGTGGTCGCTCATGACCTCGAAGTCGAACCCCGCTTTCTCCGCTCCGGCGGCGTATCCCACCAGGTCCTTCGGTCCGGCCTGCTCGGTCATGAGGGTGTAGCCGATGCGCATAGAAGCCTCCTTCGCGTCCGCTCCCCGCGTACCCGCCCGCCCCCGGGATCAACCGGACGTTTATCCGGCGAATCGAACGGGGTACCTGACCGGGGGAAGAAAGGAGCCGCGATGCCGCAGCAGGCTTGGAGCGACAAACGAGAACGTCAGTACGAACACATCAAGGACTCGGCGAAGGATCGGGGCGCGAGCACCGACCGGGCCGAGGAGATCGCCGCCCGCACCGTCAACAAGAACCGTGCGCAGGCAGGCGAGTCACACGAGGCCAGCCGCACGTCCCTCCAGGACATGTCACCTCAGCGGCGGGGTGGCAAGCGCTCCGGGAACCGGTTGGGGCCGAACGGCCCGACCAAGGACCAGCTCTACAACGAAGCGAAACAGCGCAACGTCGAGGGCAGGTCGAAGATGTCCAAAAAGGAGCTTCAGCGAGCCCTGGGCCGTTGATCACGCGTCACGCGGCGGAGCACCGCCGCGGTCACCCCACGGCCACGGACGGATGGGTTTCGTAATGGATGCACACGGACGGGGCGGCCTCACCCCCCAGACCCGATCCGGATCGGACGGTCTGTCCGACCGGGTCGAACTCCGCCTTCCCGCCGAGGCGGAGCAGATCCCTCTCGTCCGCACGCTCACCCATGGTGTGGTGGCCCGTGCGGACTTCGGCTTGGACGCCATTTCAGACGCGAAGATGGCCGTCGACGAAGCCTGTTCCCAACTTGTCCAGCCCGCTGAACTGGGAGCCGTTCTTTGTTGTGTCTTTCACGAGATACCGGAAGGAATCGCCGTCTCGATCTCGACCCGGACGAACAGGCCCTACCTGCCGAGCGAGACGACTTTCGGCTGGCACGTCTTGACGACGTTGACCCACTCGGTGCGGGCGCGGTGCGAACCGATTCCCGGCGAAACAGGGGGCACGACGACGATCGACCTCGTCCTGGCCCCGGGAACGAGCGACGGGTGAGTGGCGAGCGCAAGACACTCACCCGGCAGGCGGACGACTACGCCCATTGCGAACCGCTCTTCGAGGAGATGACCTCCCTGCCGGAGGATTCCCGGCGCCGCCGGGAGCTGCGTGCCCACCTCGTCACCGAACTGCTGCCGCTCGCCGAGCACATCGCCACCAGGTTCTCCGGCCGCGGCGAGCCTCGCGAAGACCTGGTCCAGGTGGCGCGGATCGGCCTGATCAACGCGGTCGACCGGTTCGACCCCGGCCGTGGGCACGACTTCCTCTCGTTCGCCGTGCCCACGATCATGGGCGAGGTCCGGCGGCATTTCCGGGACACCGGCTGGTCGGTCCGGGTGCCGAGGCGGCTCAAGGAGCTCCACGTCTCGCTCAGCCAGGGCACGGCCGCGTTGTCCCAGCGTCTCGGCCGCGCGCCGACTCCCACCGAACTCGCCGAATACCTCGGGCTCGAGGTCAACGACGTGCGGGAAGGATTGCTCGCCGGCCAGGCGTACCAGACGTTGTCGGTCGACAAACCGGTCCACGACAACGCCACCGAGGCCCTCTCGCTCGCCGACACGATCGGCGAGGAAGACCACGAGATGGCGCTGGTGGAAAACCACGAGGCGCTGCAACCGCTGCTGCGGGAGCTCCCCAAGCGGGAACGCGCGATCCTCGTGATGCGCTTCTTCGGGGGCTATACCCAGACGCAGATCGCGGAACGGATCGGCATCTCACAGATGCACGTTTCACGGCTCCTGTCGCAGACGCTGGACCAGCTGCGCGGGAAGCTCTCCGAGTAACACCGGCCTCTCCAGGCGGAACACGCGTGATCGAAGGCGGAACTCTCTCATCCGTCCCGAAGCACGCGTGATCCGCCTGGACGCACGCGTGATCCGCCTCCAGACACAGGACCGGAAAGTACGTGAAGGCCCCTTCGCTGCGTCCAGCGCCAGGTCCCGGCGGCCGGTGTCGCTCTTGGTGATTCGAACCGGACTCCGAACGGGACAGATGACAGAGGACCTGAACGAACGATGTCCATAAAGGACACCAGAAGACAGGTGAATGTCCGTTTTGATGCTTATCTGTACGGTTTTGGCTGAGGTCGTGAGTGATAAAGAAGGTTAGGACCCAATGCCACGTAGCTTAAGTTGATCTTGAATGAGGGTCTTGATCGTAAGCGGCGAGGGTTGCCACAGGTCACGCGCCCGGTTGCCCTGGCCGGCGATTTCACGAGGGGGTCGTGGGGGGGGGTTTTGGGTGGGGACCCAAAAAACACCCCCCCCCCCCCCCCCCCCCCCCCCCGCCCCAAAACGCCCCCCCCCCCCCCCCCGCCCCAAAAAGAACCCGAAACGCCACTCACGACCCCCTCGACCCACGACCAGGCCGAAGGCGCCCCCTTCGTCGCATCAGACGCAGCGAAGGGAGCCTTCACCCCGCCCGCCAACCCCGCCCAAGATCAACTTAAGCTACGTGACATTGGGCTCTAACCTTCTTTATCACTCACGACCTCTCCGCAAAACGCCCGAATCGGGCACGACCACTCGGAAAGTGTCCCCTGTGGACAGTCGAGTAGGTGTCAGGCCACAGTGACGAGCCCCTCCACCACCCACATGACCAGCGGATAGACGACTTCGCCGAGACCCTGGCGTCCAGCGCGGTGAAGGGGCCCTTCACGTACTTCTGAGTTACACAGGTTTCAGTGGGTCATGCCCCATCGACATCAGCTTGTGCCGCCAGTGCGCCTCGCCCGCGACCGGTTCGAGGTCGTCACGCCGCTGGTCCTCGACCCGCCAGACGACCGAGCGCATCACCCGCTCGTCCTCGGCGGTGAGGTCGGTCCGGCGCTTGCCGAGGATGCCGAGCACGTGCCGTCCAGTCGGCGTGCCCGCCTGGTCCGGCAGCGCTTCATCCTCGTCGTCGGCCGACCTCGTGCGCAGCCAGTCGGCCAGTTCCCGCGAGGTCATGTTGACCACGCGATGGAATTCGTCCCACAGTTCGTCATCGATCTCGTGCACGGCGAAAACCTCCTGCCAGCACTCGACTTCTTACGGCGTCGTGTACGGCGCCTGCTGTTCGATGGACGGGCTCGCGGCCGGGTAACGGCCGTCCTGCCCGGGAACCGGCGTCACCGTCGTGCCCTGTTGCTCGGGCTCGACGCGCCTCGGCCGGTTGATGACCGCTTCGGCCTCCTGCTCACCACGGATCCGCGAGAGCACGCTGAGCGTGATCGCGTGGGCGATGGCCAGAACCAGCAGCAGGACACCCAGCCTGCCCACCACACCAGGAAGGTCGCTGCCCCCGATGTCGACGGTCGACAGCAGCGCCAAGACGCCCAGCGTCGCGAGATGGAACAGCACCGTGACGAGCCACGTCATGGAAGCGCCCGCGGCCGGATCGCCGTGTGAACCGCGCAGGTAGCGCTTACCGCTCTGGTAGATGATCAGACCGTCGAGCATGACCAGCGCCACCCCGATGACGAGGAAGGCCACGTATGCGTTGGTAGTCATGCCGGAACGCTCCCTTCGTAATGGACCTCACCCCAGGAGATACCCGGGACCTCCCCCAGGAAAACGCGTCTTCCAGGGGAGGTCCCGGGTACCGGTCAGCTGCCGGGGCGGTCCACGTCACCGCGCCAGGCGCCGGACTCGTGGCCCCGGCTCTCGATGAACTCCTTGAACCGCTTCATGTCGCCCTTGACCCGGCGGTCGAGCACACCGAGTTTGTCGGCGACGTTCTCGGCGAAACCTTCCGGATCGATCTCCATCTGCGCCGTGACCCGGGTCTTGTTGTCGCCCAGGCGATGGAACGTGATGACACCCGCGTGGTCGGGGCCGGAGTCCGACGTCCACGCGACGCGCTCGTCGGGATGTTGTTCGGTGATCGTCGCGTCGAATTCCCGGCTCACCCCACCGAATTCGGTCACCCAGTGGGTGTGCGTCGCGTCAATCTGGCGGATCTCTTCGACACCTTCCATGAACTGCGGGAAGCTCTCGAACTGAGTCCACTGGTTGTACGCGGTCGTCACCGGGACTTCGACGTCCACCATTTCGGTGATCGTGCTCATGCATCCTCCTGTCGGTTGGGTGCTTTTCGAGCCGGCACTCCCCGGCTACCCGGCGCTCAGCGGGGCGAAACACGCTGTGATTGACCGGCCGGGCCGCCGGGTACCCGGCGGGCAGAACGCTCCGAGGAGGTGCCCCATGATCGAAGAGACCCACCGGAAGCCGTCCGCAGAGAAGTCGGTCGGCGAACTGGTTTCCGATCTCAGCGACGAGGTCAAACACCTCGTCCGCGACGAGATGCGGCTGGCCGTGTTCGAGTTGCAGCGCAAAGGGAAGAAGATGGGCCTCGGTGCCGGTTTGTTCGGCGCCGCGGGCGTATTCGCGCTTTTCGGGCTGGCGACCCTGATCGCGGCGGTGGTGCTGGCACTCGCGCTGGTGATGCCCGCGTGGCTGGCGGCCGTGGTGACGGGCGCGGCGCTGCTGCTGATCGGCGGCCTTTCGGCCGTCGTCGGCAAGAAGGAGGTCACGAACGCGACCCCGCCGGTGCCGGAAGAGGCCATCGAAGGTGTCCGTGAGGACGTCGACACCGTCAAGCAAGGAGTGCGGTCATGACCGATTTCCCCAAGAACGCCGAAGAAGCCCGCGCGGATCGCGACTTGACGCGAGAGGAACTCACCGAGACCCTCGACGCGCTGGGCAAGAAGATGGACGTCAAGGCGAGGGTCAACGACAACCTCGATACCAAGGTCGACGAGGCGAGCGCCAAGATCGCCGAGAAGGTCTCCGAGCCCGCGGCGGAGAAGTTCCGTCAGGGCACCGAAGTCGTCCGCGCGAATCCCCTGCCGATCTTCGCCGGTGTCCTGGCGTTGCTCTTCACCATCCGGCTGATCATGCGAAAGAGGTCTTCGTCGTGAACAAGGTTCTCTACAAGCCGCTCAACATGGTCGTGAGCGCCGCGGGCGGTGTGCTCGCCGGGATCGCGTTCAAGCAGATCTGGAAGCGCGTGAGCGGTGAGGAAGACGCGCCGGACGCCACCGACCGGGACTTCACCTGGACCCAGGTGATCGTCGCGGCCGCCGCGCAGGGCGCGATCTTCGGCGCGGTGAAGGCCGCCACCGAACGGGCGGGCGCGGTCGGCTACCGCAAGGCGACCGGCGACTGGCCCACGGAGGACTGACGATGCGCGTGGTGATCATCGGAGGCGGGTTCGCCGGCTACAACGCGGCCAAGACCCTCCTCAAATCGGTCGGCGACGATACGGAAGTCGTCGTGCTGAACCCGACCGACTACTTCCTCTATCTCCCCCTGCTGCCCGAAGTCGCCGCCGGGATCCTCGAACCGCGGCGGATTTCGGTGTCCATCCCCGGCACGTTGCGCGGTGTGCGCCTGGTGCTCGGGACCGCCAAATCGGTCGACTTCGACGATCGCAGCGTCAGCTACACCGACCCCGAGGGCCGCGAACACTCGCTCGGCTACGACCGTCTCGTGCTCGCCGCGGGCAGCGTCAACAAGCTGCTGCCGATCCCCGGCGTTCCCGAGTACGCCCGCGGTTTCCGCGGTCTGCCCGAGGCCCTCTACCTGCGCGACCACGTCACCCGGCAGATAGAACTCGCCGCCTCGGCGCAGGATCCGGCCGAACGCGACGCGCGCTGCACGTTCGTCGTGGTCGGCGCCGGCTACACCGGCACGGAGGTCGCCGCGCAGGGGCCGGCGTTCACCGCCGCGCTCGCCGCCCGGCATCCCGAACTGAAGGATCAGAAGATCCGGTGGCTGCTGCTGGACGTGGCCGAGCGGGTACTGCCGGAACTCGACCGGCGGCTCGGCGCCACGGCGGACGAGGTGCTGCGCGAACGCGGCGTCGAGGTCCTGATGAAGACGTCGATCGACAACGCCGGCGAGAAGGGGGTCACGCTGACCTCTGGTGAATCCGTGCCGACCCACACCCTCGTGTGGTGCGTCGGGGTCCGGCCGGACCCGCTCATCGAGGACCTGGGGCTGAAGACGGCCAAGGGCAGGCTCGTCGTGACAGCGCAATTGAACGTCCCCGGACGGCGCGACGTCTACGCGTGCGGGGACGCGGCGGCCGTCCCGGATCTGACCAGGCCCGGCGAATACACGCCGATGACGGCCCAGCACGCCGAACGCCAGGGCAAACTCGCCGGGCGGAACGTGGCCGCGTCGCTCGGGTACGGCTCGCACGGCACCTACCGGCACCACGATCTCGGCTTCGTCGTCGACCTCGGCGCGCACCAGGCCGCGGCGAATCCCTTGCACATCCCGCTTTCCGGATTCGCCGCCAAGGCGGTGACCCGTGGCTACCACCTGCTGGCCATGCCGGGCAACCGGCTGCGCACCGCCACCGACTGGGCGCTGGAAGCGGTGACGAAGCGGCAGACAGTCCAATTAGGACTCGTCCGCTCGGGTTCGGTGCCGCTGGACACGGATTCCCCCGAACTCCCCCGCACCGACTGCTAGAGGAGAGACGCCCATGACCACCGAATCCGATCCTGTCCGCGCCGAAGGCCCCTCGGTCGTCACCGACGGCGGCGTCGAAGGGGCGAAACTGCTGGTCCTCGACCCTGCGGGCGAGGGCAAGCACGGTGAACTCCCGGCGACGTGGCGGCCGCTCGCGGCCCAGCGTCAGATCATCTGGTGCAGGCTGCCGGTGGATGGCGCGCTCAGCCAGGCCGAAGACGTGCTCGGCGACGCGGAACCCGGTGGCCCGCCGATCGACGTCGTGGCCGCCGGCGACTCGGCCGAGGACGCGCTGCGGCTGGCCGAACGCCATCCCGGCGCCGCGTCCCATGTCCTCCTGATCGACCCGGTGCCGGACGAGTCGTCCGACCTCGCCGAACGGGTGCGCTCGTCCGGGACCGCGGTGGACGTGCTCCCCCACAGCACCGGTGAGCCGTACAACCGGGTCCCGCCGCCGCTGCCGCTCGGGCATCCGGACGTCGTCGCGGGGATCACCAAGATCCTCGAGGACGTTTAGCCGCCGGAGGGCGGCGGTATCCGGCGACCATGAGCGAAACCGTTGCGGACCATGTTCTGACCAGGCTGCGCGAATGGGACGTGGAGCAGGTCTTCGCCTATCCCGGCGACGGGATCAACGGGCTGGTGAGCGCGTTCGGCGCGGCGGAGAACAAGCCCCGTTTCGTGCAGACGCGACACGAGGAGATGGCGGCGTTCGCGGCCGTGGGCTACGCGAAACTCAGCGGACGGCCCGGGGTCTGCATGGCGACATCCGGCCCGGGGGCGATCCACCTGCTCAACGGTCTCTACGACGCCAAACTCGACCACGTGCCGGTGGTGGCGATCGTCGGGCAGACGGCGCGCAGCGCGATGGGCGGCAGCTACCAGCAGGAGGTGGATCTGCAGGCGTTGTTCAAGGACGTCGCGAGCGAGTACCTCGTCGAGGTGAACGTCCCCGAACAACTGCCGAACGCGCTCGACCGCGCCCTCCGCACGGCCATCGCGCAGCGCGCGCCGACGGCGGTGATCATCCCGGCTGATCTGCAGGAGGAGACCTACCAGCCGCCGCGGCACGAGTTCAAGCACGTTCCGTCCTCCCCGCCCGATCATCCGCGGGCCAGTGTCATCCCGCCCTCGGAGGAAGTCGCTCGCGCCGCGGAGGTGCTGAACGCGGGCGAAAAGGTCGCGATCCTGATCGGACAGGGCGCGCGCAACGCCGTCACCGAGCTGCGCGAGGTCGCCGATCTCACCGGCGCCGGAGTGGCGAAGGCGTTGCTGGGCAAGGATGTCCTGCCCGACGACCTGCCGTACGTCACCGGCTCCATCGGCCTGCTCGGCACGCGGCCGACGTACGAGATGATGCGGGACTGCGACGTGTTCCTGATCGTCGGCTCGAATATGCCGTACGCGCAGTTCCTGCCGGAATTCGGTCAGGCCCGTGCGGTCCAGATCGACATCGATCCCCGGTTCCTCGGGCTGCGGTATCCGACCGAAGTCAACCTGCTCGGTGACGCGAAGGGCACGTTGCAACAGCTGATTCCGTTGCTGGAGCGCAAAACCGACCGCCGCTGGCGGGAAAAGATCGAGAAGAACACCGGCGAGTGGCAGGAGACGCTGACCCGCCAGGCGATGCTGGAGGCATCTCCGGTCAACCCGATGCGGATCGTGCACGAACTGTCCGAGCGGATCCCCGAAGACGCCATCGTCACCGCGGACTCCGGTTCGGCCACCAACTGGTACGCCAGGAATCTCCGGATGCGCGGCCGGATGCGGGGCACGCTCTCCGGCACCCTCGCGACGATGGGCTCCGGCGTCCCGTACGCGATCGGCGCGAAGTTCGCCCACCCCGACCGGCCGGTGATCGCCCTGGTCGGCGACGGCGCGATGCAGATGAACGGGATGGCGGAACTGCTGACCATCGCCCGGTACCGCGAACTGTGGGCCGATCAGCGATGCGTCGTCTGTGTGTTCCACAACGGCGATCTGAACCAGGTCACGTGGGAACTGCGCGCCATGGGCGGCTCGCCGAAGTTCGAGCCGTCGCAGACCCTGCCGGAAGTGTCCTATGCGGACTTCGCGCTGGAGATCGGCCTCGGCGGGATCGCCGTCGACGATCCCGCCCGGCTCGGTGAAGCGTGGGACGTCGCGCTGTCGACCAACGTGCCGACCGTGCTCGACGTCCGCTGCGATCCCGAAGTGCCGCCGATTCCGCCGCACGCCACCTTCGAGCAGGTGAAGGCCATGACCGAAGCCGTCCTGAAGGGCGAGCCCGACGCCTGGCACCTGGTGACGCAGGGGCTCAAGACGAAGATGCAGGAACTGCTGCCCTCGCGCCGCTGATCCTCAGGCGCTGGCGCCGCCGTCGAGGACGATGTCGTGCCCCACGACGTACGCGGACTCGTCCGAAGCCAGCCAGAGGACCGCCGCGGCGATCTCCTCGACCGCGCCGATCCGGCCGAGCGGAATGACCGAACCGAGCCGTTCCGCGCGGTCGGCCTCGGATTCGCCGGGCCGGAACGACATCCCGGTGTCGGTGGCGCCGGGGCTGACCGCGTTGATCCGGATCCCCTCGCCGATGTGATCGCGGGCGGCGGTGCGCGTCAGCACGTCCACGGCGGCCTTCGAAGCGGCGTAGGCGGCCATTCCCGGCAGGCGGGTGTGCGAGCCGATGTTGGACGACATGTTGACGATGACTCCCCCACCGCCCGCCCGCATCTGAGCGATCTCGTGCTTCATCGACAGCCACGTGCCCGTGAGATTCGTCCGCACGACGGCCTCGAAGCCCTCTTCGTCCAGATCCGCCGTCGGCGCGGGACTGCCGAGGATGCCCGCGTTGTTGAAGGCGATGTCGAGTTTGCCGTGCCGGCGCACGGTCTCGGCGACGAGACGCTCGACTTCGGGACCGGCGCTCACGTCGGCGGTCACCGCGTCGGCGGTTCCGCCGTCGGCCTCGATCTCCTTCACCGTCTGACGGAGCTTTTCGCCGTCCCGCCCGGAAACGACGACCTGAGCGCCTTCACGCGCGAACGCCGCCGCCGTGGCGCGGCCGATCCCGGAGCCTCCTCCGGTGACCAGGACGACCTTGCCGCTGAATCGCTTCCCCACAGTAGTAACCACTTTCTGGTCCGATCGTTCCATTATTAGTGTTTGCGAGCGGCGTCGAGTACCGCGATGGCCTGCTTCGCGGTAGCCCTGACCCGCGCCGCGGGATCCGGCCCCTTGCCCAGCACCCGCATGCCCTGCAGGACGGTGAGCAGGAAACCGGCGAGCTCTTCCGGATCCGCGGCGGCGTCGAGTTCGCCCTGCGCCTTCGCGCGGCTCAACGCCATCCGCACGGCCAGTTCGAGCGCGTCCCAGCTGCGTTCGACCACCCGCGCGACCTCGGGATCCTTCGGCATCATCTCCATGGCGGCGTTGACCACGAAACAGCCTTTACGACCCGATTCGCCCAGTATCTCGGCGAGATACCGGTCGATGAGCCGTCGCACGCCCGCGAGCGCCGGGCCCGGCCCGGCGAAGTCCTCGACGAACCGCTCGTTACCCCTGGCGATGTAGCGGTTCAAGGCCGTCAGGTACAGCTCGTGCTTGGTGCCGAACGTGGCGTAGAGGCTCGCCTTGCCGATGCCGAGTTCGGCGACCAAGTCGCTGATCGAGGTGGCCTCGTACCCCTGCCGCCAGAACAGTTCCAGCGCGGCTTCGCAGGCCGCGTCGACATCGAATTCCTTTACTCGGGACACGAGAGAAGCCTAGCCACATCTGGACCGATCGGTCAAGAAAGCGCCCGCCGCAACTAGTCACCTACTTGCGGGGGTTGGAAGCGACAGAGCCGGCTCAGGAGGCGGAATCGTAGGCCGACCGGGCCTCTTCCACCTTCGGCAGGTTCTCCGTCGACCAGTCCGCGAGGGTCGCGAAAAGCGGCGCCAGGCTCCGGCCGAGGTCGCTGATCTCGTACTCGACCCGGGGCGGCACCTCGGCGTGATAGGTCCGGGTCAGCAGGCCGTCGCGTTCCAGTTGCCGCAGCCGTTGCGTCAGCACCTTCGGCGTGATCGAACCGATGCGCCGCTCGAGTTCGACGAACCGCTGCCTGCCGAATTCGTTGAGCGCCCACAGGATCGGCGTGGTCCAGCGGCTGAAGACGAGGTCGACCACCGGGGCGATCGGGCAGGCCTGTTCGGGGGTCGTCGAGGCGTCGGCACGCATGAGGCCAAGGTACGCCGGGTTGCCGAGTTGTCATGATCCGGACGCCCCACGGCCCCGCCGGTGCGCGTAACGTTCTGTCATGGACTTGACCACCGAAAGGCTCGTCGTCCGTGATTGGTCCGAGGACGACGCCGGAGCCGCGCTGGCGATCTACGGCACCACCGACGTGACCCGGTGGCTCACCCCTGCGATGGACCGGGTGACCGACGCCGCCGCAATGCGTTCGGTTCTGCAGGCCTGGCAACAGGCGCAGCCGAATCTCGTGCCGCCGCGCGGGAGATGGGCGGTGCAGCGCAAGGAGGACGGCCTGGTCGTCGGCGGGCTGAGCATCCATCTGCTGCCACCGTACGAAGAGGACCTGGAGATCAGCTGGCAGCTGCATCCGGACGCCTGGGGCGAGGGTTACGCCTCCGAGGGCGCCCGCGCGCTGATCGGCTGGGCGTTCACTCAGGACACGGACGAACTCTTCGCCGTCGCGCGGCCGAACAACGTGCGTGCCATCGCGACCGCGAAACGGCTCGGGATGATCTGGGTCGGGGAAACCGACAAGTACTACGGGCTTCGCCTGCAGGTGTACCGGATCCGGCACACCGACATCGTCTAGGCGCTGTCCACACGGGACACTTCGCCCGAGACGGCGTGACCCGCGCCGCGCCCGTCCGCCGTGGCGACGATCCGACCTCGTTCGACGCGGATCGCGACCTCGGTCTCGTCGCTGACCGCGAGCACCCCCGCGGCCGCCGCCAGCGTCCCGGTCGCGTCGCACACCACGCGCAGTCGCGGCCGGAATGGTTCCGGGAAGGCTTGCCGCAGACCGCCGCACACTTCCGCGACGATCAGCCGGGTCAGCGGCACCAGCTCGGCGGGCTCACTGGTCACGACGACGACGGTGACTTCGCCGCCGGAGGCCCGGACGGCCTCTTCCGCGGCGGCCAGCCGGTGCGTGCCCAGAACCACGACCACGCCGTCGGCGGGTACGAAGGATTCGGCGCGCACGAGATCGACGGCCCCGGACGGTGACCAAGGCCGGTCGGCCGCCTGTGCCGCGGGCGCGATCACCGGCGGCGCCCACCAATCGTTGAAGGCCAGCCCCGCCAGCCGTTCGCAGGCGCTCACGACATCGAAGGGTTCGACGAGCCCCGGCGCGGCGGCCGCCAGCTGGCCGGCGCCGTGCAGGGTGGTCAGCACGGTCTCCGCGAGCCGGACCCGGCGCGGAATCGGCGACCCCGGCGGCCGCTCCGGCGGGTCGAGCCGCTCCAGCGCGAGCCCCAGCAGGAGGCCGTTGAGCTTCACCAGCTGAGCGAACGGCCGCCGGACGCGCTCGTCCGCGAGTACTTCCGGCATCAGGTCGCGCGCGAGGCCGGCCTGATCGTCGTCCAGGGGAAATGCGGCCACTCTCGACCTGGCCAGTGCGCCCAGCGCGCCCTCGAGCGTCTCGCCGGGCACCGCGTGCGGCGCCCCCGCGGCCTGTTCGGCCAGCTCGGCCAGAACGGCGAAGTACAGCGCACGTTTTCCGGGGAAGTTCGAGTAGACCGCGCCGCGGGTGAGCTCCGCCCGCTCGGCGATGACGTCGATCTTGGCGTCCCGGAAGCCCTGTTCCGCGAACTCGTCACGCGCGGCGGCCAGCACCTTCGCGCGATTGCGCTCCTGCGTCTCCGCCCTGCTCAGCCGGACCATCGGCCTCCCGTCTGCCGGCACGTTGCCCTCGGACCCGGATCAAGATACCTTGACCATTCAGATGATGAGAACATCTGTTTTGAACATCCGAATTGGGAGAGCCACCTTGACCGACGTTCCCGAGATCCTCCTGACCGACCCCGAGGTCCTGCGCGACCCGTTCACCGCCTACGGACCGGTCCGTGAGCGCTCCCCGATCGCCAAACTCAGCGCACCCGGGTTCTCGATGTGGGCGGTGCTGCGCCACGAAGAGGCGCGGAAAATGCTGAGCGACCCGCGGTTCGCCCTGAGCGCGAACAGCTACCAGCGGATGGACATCCCCGACCACTGCCGCCCGTACATGCGGACGATGCAGGAGGTCGAGGGCCCGGAACACCTCCGGCTCCGGCGGCTCGTCGCCCCCGCGTTCACCCCGCGCAAGGCCGCCGCCCTCCGCCCGGGGATCGAGCGGCTCGTGGACGACCTCCTCGACGAACTCGCCGGGCAAGACCGGATCGACCTGGTCACCGCCTTCGCGCATCCACTGCCGGTCGACGTGATCTGCGCACTGGTCGGCATCCCCGCGGCCGACCGCCCGCGGTGGCGCGAATACGGCGCCCTGGTCTCGGCAGGCGACGGCGCGGGACTCGCGAAAGCGGTCCCCGGGATCGTCGAGGGCGCGCTCGCCGCCATCGCGGACCGGAAACTCGACGCGGGCGAGGACGTCGTCTCGCAACTGCTCCGGATCCAGGCCGAAGACGGCGACCGGCTCAGCGAAACCGAACTGGTCGCCCTGGTCTGGCAACTCGTGCTGGGTGGCCAGGTGCCCGGCAACCTCATCGCCAACGCCGTCGAAATCCTGCTCTCCCATCCCACACAGCTGGCCGAGCTCCGCGAGGACCCGGCGCTCATGCCCGGCGCGGTCGAGGAAGTGATGCGCTGGCAGAGCCCGCAGCTGCTGACGATCCCCCGGTTCGCCGCCACGGACGTCCGGATCGGCGATGTCGTCATCCCCGAAGGAGAACCTGTTACCGTCGCGATCGCGGCGGCGAACCGGGACCCGAGAGCCTTCCCGGACCCGGACGTCTTCGACATCCGGCGCGCGGCGGGGCCCGCCTGGCATCTCGCCTTCGCCCATGGGCCGCACTTCTGTCTCGGCGCTTCCCTGGCCAGGGTTCAGGCCGAGGTCGCGCTGACCGCCCTGCTGCGCAGATTCCCCGATCTCGCCCTCGCCGACGGCCTGCTGCGGATCCCGGACCCGGGTACCTGGCGGCTGAACGCCTTGCCGGTCACCCTGCACACCACGGTTGCGAACTGAAACACGTTCTAATAGCGTGACCGGATGTGAGACACGGGATAGTGCTGTTCACCAGTGACCGGGGTATCAGCCCGGCGGCCGCCGCGCGGGCGGCCGAAGCCGCGGGCTTCGACACCTTCCACGTGCCGGAACACACGCATATCCCGGTCAAACGGGAGGCACCACATCCGCGCACCGGCGACTCGTCGCTGCCCGACGACCGCTACCTGCGGACGCTGGACCCGTGGGTCGCGCTGGCGACCGCGGCCTCGGTGACCACCCGGATCCGGCTCGCGACGGCGGTGGCCCTCCCGGTCGAGAGTGATCCGATCACGCTGGCGAAGACGATCGCCAGTCTCGATCACCTCTCGGCCGGGCGGGTCATCCTCGGCGTCGGCTTCGGCTGGAACGTCGACGAACTGGCCGATCACGGCGTCCCCGGCGGCAAACGGCGAACGGTCCTGCGCGAGTACCTGGAAGCGATGCGCGCGCTCTGGACACAGGACGAAGCCTCGTACGAGGGAGAGTTCGTCTCGTTCGGCGCCAGCTGGGCGTGGCCGAAACCGGCTCAAGCGCATATCCCCGTGATCGTCGGCGCCGGCGGCACGGAGAAGACGTTCCGCTGGATCGCGAAGTCGGCCGACGGCTGGCTCACCACGCCCGGCGACACGGACATCGAGGACAAAGCCCGGCGGCTGCGCGAGATCTGGCGCGAGGCGGGCCGCGCCGGCGAACCGGAGATCTCGGCGCTCGGCGTCCGTCCGGATCCGGAGAACCTGGCCAAGCTGGAGGCGGCCGGGGTCACCGAGACGATCTTCGGCCTCCCGGACCGCTCCCCCGACGAGGTCGAGGCATGGCTTCAGCGCCTCGCCGGGAAACTCAGCCTGCCCGCTGGGAGTCGATGAGGTACCGGCCGCCCTGCTGGACCAGGACGAAGGTCTCCCGCTCCGTCGTGGTCCCGCCGGAGGCCCGCACGTAGGTGAGCGTCGCCGTCACCGTGTTGCCGGATTCGGTCACGTTCGACACGGTCACCGCGCTGAACTGCTTCCAGTAGTTCGAATACCGCTCGAAGCTCTGGTTCCTTTTCTGCTTGAAGTTGTCGCTCAACGTCGCGAACCCCGCCTGGAGGTTCCCCGGGATGAGCGCGTAGTACGCCGTGAGCGCCTGACCCGGCGTCTGCGCCGGAGGCGGCGCGGACGAAGACGACGAAGACGGTGTCGAGGTCGGCGCGGACGACGGCGATGGCGGCGGCGCGACCGGCTCCGACGTGGTCGGGACGGCCGACTGCGACAGGGAGGGCGGCGGCGCCTGGCCGGACGGGGTCTCCTCGTCGCGGCTGAGCACCACGACCACGGCCGCGGCGGCGGCCGCCGCGAGCACGAGGAACACGGCGATCACGCCGATCAGCATTCCCTTGCGCGCCTTCGGCGGCGGTTCTTCGGCGACGAGCGTCGTCGGTTCCCCCGCCGCGAGCGCCCGCAACTCCCGCTCGGTCTCGGCCATCGTCGGCCTGCTGTCCGGCCGGACGTCGAGGAGCCGGTTCAGCAGCGGCGTCAGGATCCCCGATCTGGTCGGCGGGGTGATCTCGCCGCTCGACGCGCGGTACAGCAACGCGATCGGGTTCTCGGCCGTGCCGTACGGCGTGCCGCCTTCGAGGGCGGTGTAAAGCGTCGCGCCGAGCGAGAACACGTCGGAGGCGGACGTGGCGTCCTCGCCGCGGGCCACCTCCGGCGCCAGGAACGCCGGTGTCCCGGAGATCTCGCCGGTCGCGGTGAGCTGGACGTCGCCCATCGCCCGCGAGATCCCGAAGTCGGTGATCTTGACGGTGTCGTCGTGGCCGAGCAGGACGTTGCCAGGCTTGATGTCGCGGTGGACGATGCCCGCCCGGTGCGCGGCCGCCAGCGCCGAGCACAGCTGGATGCCGAGGCGGATGACGTCGTCGACCTCCATCGGCCCTTCGCGCAGTTTGTCCGCGAGACTGGTCGAAGGCAGGTACTCCATGATGATCCACGGGCGGTCCTGCTCGTCGATCACGCCGAAGACGGTGATGGCGTGCGGATGCACCAGCCGCGCGGCGATCCGCGCCTCGCGCAGCGCGCGGTTCTTGGCCTCGTCGGCCTTCTGCTCACCGGCTCCGTGCGGCAGAAGGAGTTCCTTGACCGCGACCGTGCGCTCCAGGTTCTCGTCGCGCGCCCGCCACACGGTGCCCATGGAGCCACCGCCGACGGGCTCGATGAGATCGAACCGGTCGGCGAGGCGGCGGATCTCCTCCATTATCGACGTCCCCCTGGAGCTGTGGTGTTCGCGCGAACCTTGCCAGCATGCCAGGAACGCGCCGAGAGGCAGGACCCGGCAGGGTGGTTCGCGGCGCGGTGTCGGTCACGTCGACGGAGGGGCCGTTCAGCGGAACACCACCCCATCGGCTGCCCGAAAGTTCGTATCCCGGCCTGTCGGGGGCGCACTTTACTTCTCCGGTGTGACCTTTTTCCGGGAAAGGTGGGCGATGCGGGAACCCATCGGCGGACGCGGCGTGCTCGAAGGCGCGTTCGCGTTGCTCGAAGCGCTCGACGAACACGGCGGGCAGGCCGGGCTGACCCAGCTCGTACGGGCCACCGGGCTGCCGAAGACCACCGTGCACCGGCTTCTGGACCAGCTGGCCGACCTGGGCGCGGTCGAGCGGGCGGGCCGCGGCTACCGGATCGGTTCGCGGGTGTTCCGTCTCGGGCGGTTCTGGCTGCCCGAACTCCGGGGTCTGGCCAAGGAGCGGCTGCCGTCGCTTTCGGCGCGGATGCGCGCGAGCCTGGTGCTCGTGGTCCCCAGGGAAGGTCGCGCGCTGGTCGCCGCGGGCGCCGTCCTCCCTGCCGACGACGTCCCCGTGTGGCCGGGCCGCCCGCTTCCGCCGGGGACCGCCGCCGGACGGCTCCTCGCGGCTCATCACCCCGCGCTCGCCGAACCGGACACGGACACGCTGGAGATCCGCGCGGCCGGGTACGCGGCCGAATCGGAGACGATCACGGAAGGACTCTGCTGCGCGGCCGTCGGCATCAGGACCCCGGACGGCCGGGTCGGGGCGGCACTCGCCGCCGTCCTGCCCGCCCGCCGCGACCCGGTTTCCGCGGTGGCCGGGCTGACGAGCACCGCACGCTCCTTCGGCGCCGCGCTCGCGGAATGTTCACGACCGGACCGGGCCGGATGATCGGCGAACCGCGAACAATCCGCGATCAACACGGAACCGGATGCCGCGCCGAAAGCAGACGGAATATTTCCGACGAAATCACCGATATCCCCTCACCGTGCGTCCGCGACCGGCGCCACCCAGTGCCGAAATCATGATCACCCTTGCCCAGCAGGCTGTTTGCGTGACCGATCGCGTACCGGATCGGCGGCCGCGCGGCGATCAATTCACCGTTCCCCGCTTTTCGGGGCCGGTTCCGAACCGGTGCCGCGCACGTACTGTTCAGGAATTCTTTCGAACAGGAGGGAATTCCTTGACAAGACATTCCTGGAAAAAACGTGGCGCGGCCGTGGCCACGTTTCTCGTCATGGCGTCGGCGGCGTCGGCCACCACGGCCGTCCCGGCGTGGGCCACGGGACCTTCCGGCCGCCCCGTGGTGGCCGGGATCGACCTGGAGCGGGCGACGATCCCCGATCTGCAGCGGGCGATGCGCTCCGGACGGCTGTCCTCGGTCCAGCTGACCGCCTTCTATCTGCAGCGGATCCGCAAACTGAACCCGACGCTCCACGCGGTGCTCACCACGAACCCGGATGCGCTGCGGCTCGCCGCGGAGAGTGACGTGCGACGGCACCGGCACCGGTCGAAGGGCCCCATGGACGGTATTCCGGTGCTGCTCAAGGACAACATCGACACCGCGGACCGCCAGCCGACCACGGCGGGCTCGACGGCACTGCTGGAATCCCGCCCCTACCGCGACGCCGGAGTGGTCGAAAACCTGCGCGAGGCCGGAGCGGTCATCCTCGGCAAGGCCAACCTGTCGGAGTGGTCGAGTTACCGCTCCACGAGCTCGTCGAACGGCTGGAGCCCGCTCGCCGGGCAGACCGCCAACCCCTACGTTCTCGACCGCAACCCGTGCGGCTCCTCGTCCGGCTCGGGTGTGGCCGTCGCCGCGCACCTGGCGACCGTCGCCGTCGGGACCGAGACGGACGGTTCGATCTCCTGCCCGTCCGGCGCCAACGGCATCGTCGGGGTCAAGCCGAGCCTTGGGCTCGTCAGCCGCAGCGGGATCGTGCCGGTGTCGAAACAGCAGGACACGGCGGGTCCGATGGCACGCAACGTGGTCGACGCCGCGATCCTGCTCGCGGCGCTCAACGGGGCCGACCGTCGTGACCCGATCACCGTCGACGCCGCCCGGCAGTCACTCGACGACTACACGCGATTCCTGCGCCCCAACGCTTTGCGCGGAAAACGCATCGGAGTCTGGCGTGAGGTCTACACGCCGGACGACACGACGAAGGCGGCGTTCGAGCAGGCGCTGAGCAGGCTCCGGAAGCTCGGCGCGACCACGGTCGAGATCACCATCCCCTATCTGGACGTCATCGCGGCCAACGAGTTCCCCGCGATCAGGACCGAGTTCAAGCACGACATCAACGCCTACCTCGCTTCCACCGGCGGCAAGCACCCCGCCGACCTGGCGGGGCTGATCCAGTACAACCTGGACCACGCGGCGGTCGAAATGCCGTACTGGACCCACAACCTGTGGGACCGGTCCCAGGCGACCACCGGCGATCTCACCGATCCGGCGTATCGCGCGATGCGGGAAGCCGCGACGAGCGCTGCCCGGCGGGGCCTCGACGAAACACTGCGCGGCGAGAAGCTCGACGCGATCGTGGCACCGACGAACAACGCCGCGTGGAAGACACAGCTCGGTGTCGGTGACGGCGCGCTGTTGATCGACTCGTCCGGCCCGGCGGCCGTGTCGGGCTACGCCAACATGACCGTTCCGATGGCGTACGCCGGACCGTTGCCGCTGGGTCTGTCGATCATGGGCGGGCGGTTCAGCGAACCGTCGCTGCTGGCCATCGCCTACGCCTTCGAGCAGGACACTAAGGTCCGGCGGCTGCCGACCTTCATCCCGTCCATCGGCTGAACCGTGGGTCGTGGGTGATCCAGGGCGCGGATCACCCACGACGCCCTTGTCGAGGGGTAGCGCAAAGGGGTGGCGTGGTCCCCATGTGGTCACTCGGCGTGGCCGGTGGGCGCGTGGGTGTGACCGTCGTGACCGGACCGGTCACGCGGGCACTGTGTGGATTTCTGGTCATCCAACGCCCCGAAATCCACACAGTGCCCCCTGAGGCAGACGCACCACGCCCCCGTCTAGTGGACCAGGAGCCCGAGGCTGCGCTCGGCCTCGGCGACCGCGGCGTCGCGCTCGACGTGGCCGTCGATCACGAGCGTGGCCAGCCCGTGGAGCAGGCACCAGAGCGTGACCGCGAAACCATCCGGATCGTTCCGCTCCCCCACCCGGTCGGCCAGCAACGCACAGGTCACCCGGTGCGCCTCGGCCAGTTCCGGGTACGCGGCACGGTCACCGATCCCGGCGCCCGCCATCAGGCGGTACAGCGCCGGATTATCCAGGGCGAAGCCGAGGTAGGACCGGCCGAGCGCGGTCACCGTCCCGGGGCCGCAGGCCCGCAGGCGGCCCTGCACTTCGGCGTGCCCCTCCAACGCGACCGCCACCAGCAGCGCGTCCTTGTCGCGGAAATGCCGGTACGGCGCCGCGGTGGACGCACCCACCTTGGCGACCGCGGCGCGCAGACTCACCCCCTCCGGACCTCGTTCGACGAGGAGCTCCCGTGCGGCGAGGACGAGCGCACGACGAAGATCCCCGTGGTGATAGGCACGTTTGATGATCATGGCGGACCCCCCAGCCCTTGATGCCACGCGAACGCCCCACCTTAACGGGTGCGGAACCGGCCGTGAGCGCTTCGGGGCGTTCCGTGTCCGTCAGTCCCGCCGAGCGGCACCACAAAGCCGCAGGACGCTCTCGGCGAGCGCGTCGACGCCGTCTTCGAGCGTCAGCTGCTGCGCGTCGACGGCGTGGCCGGCGGCGTGGCCGAGCGCCACGATCGCGTTGACGAGCCAGGGATTCGCGAGGTCCTGGTCGAACTCCCCCGACGCCTTGCCCCTGGTGAGCAGCCGGTCCAGATGATCGGCCACCGCCGAATGCCGGTCCCGGTCGGCTTCGGGATCGTTCTCTTCGGCGGCGCCCGCGGGCAGCAGCGGGTAGCGCCGGAACATCCTCCAGCCGACGTCGAGCAGGCGCAGCATGGCATCGGCGGCGGGACCCTCGTCGAGCCGCGCGGCGTCCATCTCGTTCGCGGCCTCCTCGGACACCGCGTCGATCACCGCGCTCAGGAGCGCCTCGCGGGTCTTGAAGTGCGCATAGACGGTCTGCCTGCTCACCCCAGCCGCTCTCGCGATGTCCTCGACGCTCGCATGGGCTTGTGTGCCAAGGACTTCCTTGGCCGCGGCGAGGATCGAAGCGACACTGCGATCGGCGTCGGTCCGCCGCCGCCTCTGCCGCCCCTCGGCTAGCTCGGACATGTTGTCAACCCTAACTCAGGTCACTATGTTTGACAGCATGTCAAAGATAAAGTCGGGTCTCGTCACCGGTGTCGCCCTTTTGTCGACAGGTCTGCTCGCGGGGGCGTTCGGCTACGGCGCGGTCAACGTCGCCGCCACGTTCGACGTCGTCCCGCTCGACGTGCGGCTGACCTTCCACACCGCGCTGATGCAGCGGAACGGCGTCGTCATGCAGACCGCGATGGCGCTCGCGGCGATCAGCTCCCTCGCGCTCGCCTTCCTGAGCCGAGGACGGCCGCGACAGCTGGCCGGCGTGGCCGCGGCACTGGTCGTGACGTCGTTCCTGGTCACCCGTTTCGGGAACGTGCCCATCAACGGCCGGATCAAGGTCTGGGCGACCACCTCGGCACCGGCCGACCACGCGGCGATCCTCGATCAGTGGGAGACCTACAACGTCGTCCGGACCGTCGCCGCGCTCATCGCTTTCGTGCTCGTCATCGCCGTTTCACGGCTCAAGCTCGCCGACCGCGTCCTCACTCCGGCGCGAGAAACGTCCCGACCAGTCTGAACACGCCCGGACGTATCACGTATTCGCCAGATTCGAAACCGGCCTCGCGCTGCGATCATGGTCCGATGGCCGATGATTCCCACGCTCCGGAGAAGTCGCGAACCCGACCGACCGGCGCCTCCGAAGGGAAACATCGAACCCTGTCGAATCGCACCATCACCCTGTGCGCCGGACTTCTCCTGATCTTCGCCGTCGCCGCTTGCTGGGTGCTGTTCTTTCTCTACGGAAAAGGGACAGACGCCGACAAGGCCCGATTGGAGGGTGTGCGCACCGTCGGCACGATCGTGCTCGGAGCGGGCGGCGCCATCGCGCTGCTCCTGGCCGCTCGACGCCAGCAGACCGCGGAACAGGACCTCATTACCAAACGCCATGACCTCCAGCTGCGAGAACAGGCCAACGACGACGCTCGCCACGATGCCGCGGAGCGGCGGATCAGCGACCTCTACCTCAAAGCAGTCGAGCAGCTGGGAGCCGACAAGGCGCCCGTTCGGCTCGCCGGGCTGTACGCCCTCGATCGCCTGGCGCAGGACAATCCTTCACAACGTCAGACGATCGTCAATGTGATCAGTGCCTATCTGCGCATGCCTTACGAACTACCTGACAAGCCTCCCGATCCCACCGCAGAGAAGGAGATCCACGACGAATACCGAAGTGAACTTCAAGAACGCGAAGTACAAACGACCGCCCAACGCATCCTGGCCGACCATCTCGACCCGAACTACCAGGACGGGAAACGGTTCTGGCCGGACATCGACCTGGATCTCAGCGGCGCGCTGCTGATCGACGTCATGCTCCGCGACTGCCGGCTCAACAACGCCCGCTTCTCGAACGCCCGGTTCTGCGGTGACACCTTGCTCATGGGCATCCACTTCGATGGGGAAACCAGGTTCGACGGCGTCACGTTCACCGGCGACTCCTGGTTCTCGGAAGCACGGTTCACCGGCAACGTACGATTCGATCAAGCGACCTTCGAAGCCATGGCCAGATTCGACGCGGCCACCTTCAAAGGGACCGCCACATTTCGCTCCGCCTCGTTCCTGCGCAAGGCTCGCTTCACGAACACGACGTTCACCGGCAGCGTGGTGTTCAGCAAGGCCACCTTCGCCGACAGTGCGACCTTCGATGACGCCACGTTCTTCGAAGACGCTTACCTTCCCGGTGTGACGTTCGCGCATCGGTCCTATTTCACCGAAGCCGCGTTCGCGGGTGACGCCTGGTTCAACCAGGTAACCTTCAGCAGCTACACCACGTTCGACGGAACGACGTTCAGCGGTGACATCAGGTTCACCGACTCCACCTTGGACGGCGTTCCCTTCGTCCCATCACAACTTCGACCGCACAAGGCACTCGAAGACGAATGAAGCCTCAGCCCGGCTGATCCGCGAGATCGTTCGCCGCGACATACCCGAAGGTCATCGCCGGGCCGATCGTCGACCCCGCCCCCGCGTAACTGTTGCCCATCACCGCCGCGCTGGCGTTCCCGGCGGCGTACAGGCCGGGGATGACCGAGCCGTCCGCCCGCAGGACCCGCGCCCGCGCGTCGGTGCGCATCCCGCCCTTGGTCCCGAGGTCGCCCGGGACGATCTTGAAGGCGTAGAAGGGCGGCTCCCAGAGCGGCGCGAGGCACGAGTTCGGCAGGACGTACGGATCGGTGTAGTAGTGGTCGTAAGCGCTGGCGCCCCTGCGGAAGTCACTGTCCACACCGGACAGCGCCTGCCCGTTGAACCGGTTGACCGTGGCGCGCAACGCCTGCGGCGGAACGCCGATCGCGCTGCCGAGCGACTCCACGGTCCACGCCTTCTTGACCGCCCCCGCCGAGTACCACTCGCCGGGAAACGGCAACAGCGGCGCGATGTCGCGGAAGAGATACCGGTTGCGGTAGTGCTGGTCGACGACCAGCCACGCGGGGATGGTGGGCGACGTCGGGTTCCGGTCGTACATCGTGTGCACGACGTCGCTGTAGGGCGCCGCTTCGTTGACGAATCGCTTGCCGGCCGCGTCCACCATCAGCCCGCCGGGCAGGGTCCGCTCGGCGAGGCAGAAGTACGGTTCGCCGGGGAGCGGGATCGCCGGTCCCCACCAGGCGTCGTCCATCAGGTCCAGCGCCGCTCCAGCACGCTTACCCGCCAGGATCCCGTCCCCGGTGTTCGACCGGGCGCCGACAGTCCATTGTGTACCGATCGGCTGGCGCTGGTATTCCGCCCGCATGGCGGCGTTGTGCTCGAACCCGCCGGAGCCGACGATGACGCCGCGCCGGGCTTTCACCACGCCCGCCGCGACGGTCACGCCGGTGACCTTCCCGTTCTCGATGACGAGATCGGTCAGGGGCGTGTTCAGCCAGACCGGGACCCCGGCGCGCTGCAATCCGGCCCGCAGTCCCGCGGCCAGCGACTGGCCCATGGTGAGCGGTTTCTGCCCGGCCAGCGCGGCGGCCGTGCCGCGCGCGAGGCAGGCGGCCGCCACCGCGGCGCCCTTCGGGTTGACTGCGGCCAACGCGAGCCACTTGTAGTCGGCGCTGAAGACGACCATCCCCGCGGGCGTGGCGAGGTAGGGCGGGTTCAGATTGGCCAGTTCGGCGCCGAGGATGTTCCCGTCGAGCTGGTCAGGCTCGATCGAGCGGCCGCCGGGCATCCCGCCGGGCAGCTCCGGGTAGTAGTCGCTGTAGCCCTCCATCCAGCGGAACCGCAGCGGGCTGTTGGCCATCACGAACGACAGCATCGCCGGACCGTTGGCGAGGAACGCCTGCTGACGCGAGGCGGGGATCGACGGGCCGACCACGGCGGCCAAGTACCGGGCGGCCTGTTCCGGGGTGTCGCGGACGCCGGCCTCGGCCAGCACCGAATTGCACGGAATCCAGATCCCCGCCCCGGACCGGGCGGCCGAACCACCGAACTTCGCCGCCTTCTCCAGCACCACGCAGCTGAGGCCGCGTTTCGCCGCGGTCAGCGCGGCAGTCATCCCCGCCGCGCCCGCCCCGACCACGACGACGTCGTACTCACCGAGCACCGTGGAGGCGGCCGAAGCCGTCCCGGCGAACGGCAGTCCCGAAGCGAGCGCGAGCCCGGTGCCGAGCAGGACCTGGCGCCGGGACAGACCGGAATCGGGACCCATGAATCCTCCTCGCGTGGGGATCGAGCGAGGTCATGTTCTCCAGCCGGCCGGAAAAGTGAAACAAGTTCTACCCGCTTGGAGCAGGCGGGAGCCGCCGCGCTCGGCCGGTCACCTCAACCGGCGCGGACATTCAGCCCAACGCACGGACCAGATCCAGCGCCCGGCCGAGAGTGGTGAGCCGGTCGGCGACCGTCTCCCCCGCCGGGTACAGCCGGACCGTGTCGACCCCGGCGTCCCGCCAGACGCGCAGCCGGTCGGCGACCATCGGTTCGGTGCCGATCAGTGTCGTGCCGAGCACCATCTCGTCGGTCACCAGTGCGGCGGCGCCTTCCCGGTCGCCCGCCTGCCATCGCTCCCGCACCGCCGCGGCCGCCTCGGCCCAGCCTTGCCTGCCGTAGGCGTTGTTGTAGAAGTTCGTCTTCGCCGAACCCATCCCGCCGAGGCTGAACGCGAGTTCGGCCTTGCGGGCCGCGACCGTCCCGCGCAACTCGTCCTCGTCCGCGGCGAAGGCGACCTCGGCACCTTGGCAGACTTCGAGGTCCGCGCGCGATCGGCCCGCCTTCGCGAGGCCGGCGTCGAGATGCGAGAAATAGGCCTGTGCCCCCTCGGGGACGAAACTGGTGCCCAGCCAGCCGTCCGCGATCTCGCCGGTCAGCTCCAGCAGCTTCGGCGAGAGCGTGGCCAGATGGATCGGGATATCCGGATTCGGCGCCGTCGACAGCCGCATCGGCTTGCTCTCCCCCGGCAGCGGGATCTCGAATACCTTGCCGGAGAACGAGATCTTCTCCCCCGCGAACGCCTGGCGGATGATCGCGACCGTTTCCCGCATCCGCGTCAGCGGCCGCGCGAACGGAACCCCGTGGAGCCCCTCGATCACCTGCGGTCCCGACGCGCCGAGCCCGAGGGCGAACCGGCCGCCGGAAAGCTCCGAGAGGGTCAGCGCGGTCTGCGCGATCGCCACCGGGGTCCGGGTGCCGAGCTGGATGATGCCCGAGCCGAGCCGGATCCGCTCGGTCCGCGCGGCGAGATAGCCGAGCACGGACGGCGCGTCCGAACCCCAGGCCTCGGCGACCCAGCACTCGTCGAGACCGAGCTTCTCGGCCTCCAGCACGAAATCCAGCGTCTCCCGCCAGCCGCGGGACGCCTCGACCGTGGTCGCCGTCCGCATCACGCGCCGTCCGCCTCGGCGCGCTCCTTGATCGCGGCGAGGGTCCCGGTCATCGCGTTCTCGAACTCGCGCAGCCGGACGAAGACGATCTTCTCCTCCTTGTCCGGCATCTGGTCGATGGCCAGCGAAAGACCGGACCGTCCCGGCCCCATCTGCATCCATTGCCGGAGCTTCGTCCCGCCGTTCTCGGGCTCCAGCGTGAAGCGCCACACCGCGGTCGGCGTTTCGGGGTCCTGCACCGCCCAGGCGAAGACACGCGGCGCCTCACATTCGACGACATACGACGTCGTCTCCCATTCGCCGAACGCGTCGTGCCTGCTGTGGCCGACGAACCGCCTGCCGACCGCGGCTTCGCCGGCCGCGCCGTCGCACCATTCGGCCGATTGGAGTTCCCGGCTCATTTCGGGCATAAGCCGTACATCGGACACGATCGACCAGACCCGCTCCGGAACGGCGTCGACCCACGCCTGCACCTCGACCGTCGGCTTGTCGGCGTACTTCGCACCCGTCCACTCCATCGTGGTCACCCTCCCATGCCCGTGACCTCGATAGTTGCGTAGATGAACTTACGTTGTCAAACCCTCTTGTGTGGCGAATCGGCGTACGACGTCGGGGCGGCTCGCGAGCTTCGGCGGGTAGCCGCTACCGAGCCGGGCCCGCGTGTTCTCGGCGGTGAGCGGCCGGGCGCAGTGCGCGCAGACGACCTCCGCGTGAGTCTCGTGCCCGCAGGTCTCGTGGTGGAGCGTGATCGGCGGCCCGTCGTCCCCGGAGAGCCAGCGGTCGCCCCAGCGCGACATGGCGGCGAGCACCCCGTAGAAATCCGAGCCCTTCTCGGTCAGCACGTAGTCGTAACGGACGGGGTCGGCCTGGTAGGCGCGCTTTTCCAGCAACCCTTCCGCGACCAGGCGGCGCAGCCGGTCGGCGAGGGTGTTCCGCGCGATACCGAGCTGCTGCTGGAACTCGTCGAACCTGCGGATCCCGTAGAACGCCTCCCGCAGGACCAGCGGCGTCCACCAGTCGCCGAGCAGGTCCATGGTGCGCGCGATCGAACACGGCCACTGCGCGAACGAAGTCCGTTTCATACCCGCGAGCCTACGCCCGGCGGAATTGATCCGGCCGTTCCCACACTCATTCTCCGGCACTCAGGCACTGGCACGAAATGTTGCGATCCGGTCAAGGATATCTCGCGCGTCAATATCGCCCACCCGCTTCCGCAGGCTTTCCGACAGTGGCCGTAAACGATCTCGCGTCCGCGCGGAACGGATTCCGTCCGCGATGTCCATCGCGGCGAGACCGACCTCCGCCGCCCGGTCGAGATCACCCTCCAGCGCGTGGTCGACCGCGAGCCAGATCATCGTCAGCGACCGGCTGCGCACCATGTCCGGCCCATAGCCCTCGATGGCTTCGGTGAGCGCGGGAATGGCCTTCCGGCTGTGGCGGACGTCGACGAGCCTGGCGAGTTCGGTGCGCACCGTGCCGATCATCGCGGCCAGGTCGTTGGCCGTGAAGAAGGCCGACCACGACGGGACGGCGTCGCCTGCGGAGTCCGCGAATTGTTCCGGGGCAAGGGAAATCTTGTCGAGCGCCTGGCGGACGTCCCCGAGCAGCGCATAGGCCCACGCCTCGTTCGCCGACAGGATCGCCTGCGACAACGGCCGTCCGGCGCGGCGTGCCGCGACCTGTCCCTGACCGAACTGCTCGAGCGCCTCCGTCGGCGACCGATGATGCAGGTACATCCGGCCGAGCCGGTAGCGGATGTTGGCGAGGAGGTCGTCGTCACCCGCCTCCGCCGCGAGGTCGAGCGCGCGACGGAAGTGCCGCTCCGCCCGCACCGGGCGACCCGAGTCGAACTCAGTCCAGCCCTTCAGGTTGTGCAGGTCCGCGACCACGCCTGCCAGCCGCCGGGCCAGCGGGTCGGACATCATCCCTCGCCGCAGCGCGGCACCGTACGGCTCCAGCACGCGCAGCAGCTCCCGGCAGGACCCGCCGCCTTCCCGGTAGTCACGCGCCCGGAGCGCGGCGATGACGCTCTCCAGCCGGTCGATGTCGGCCTGCCCGACGCGCATCGGGAGCCGGTCAATCACGGCGACACCCCTGGACGCAGGGCACCGACGGCGCGGTCCCGAAACCCGGCGAAGAAGAAACACGTCCGGGTATCGTCCGCCCACCTGGCCCTTGATTCGTTTCCCGCCGCGCGAGGTCTTCCCTGGGAATTACGACGGCGATCCGTACGCCCATTACCGCTCCCTCCCGATCCGCAACGATCACGCTCGCCGAGGTCCAGGACTGAGCCGCGCCGGTCTCATGGAAACATTTGAACGACGCGTGCCGATGTTAAACCGCCAAGAATATGGATTCACTCCGCCAAATGGCTGCCCATATTTCCTTCATCGGAATATGCACGTGCGAAGTCTCTTTCTTTTGCACGACTGGTCGCCTTTCCGCTTGCTCACCGCACGTGCCCACCGAAGACGGTGAGTGAGCACATGAGACGCAGCTCTCAGCCGAACGTGTGAACCTTGTCAACTCGGGTCACGAAAAGGCTTCACATTGCGTTATCCATAGCTGAAGATCAACAGCAACCGAACGTAAGGGGCTGAAGCATTGGACAGGGAAAGCGACCTCATCCGGGGGACGATCGTCTTCGGCCTGCGCACTTTCGGTGCGGACCCGCTCCCCGTGCGGGCCGACCTCGAATACGACCCCCAAGACCCCTACGCCGTCGTGGTGGCCTACCACTCGGGCGGCGGGACGGTGCGTTGGATGTTCGGCCGTGACCTCCTCGCGGACGGACTCCTCACCCCATCGGGTGAGGGCGACGTGATCATCAGCCCGGCCGACGACACCTCGATCGTGATCTTCGCGCTCAGCGCGCCCGACGGCTGTGCTGTCCTCGAAGCTCCGGCGCAGGAGCTGGCCGAGTTCCTCGACCGCACCTACGACCTCGTGCCCGCCGGCTCCGAGCCGGAATGGTTCGACTTCGACCAGGAGATCGGCAAGCTCGTCACCGAGTCCTGACACGCCTGACCCCAGTGGCGGCACCGCCTCCCGCGATGCCGCCGTCCGCGCCGGGTCAGCCGAGTTCGCGGAGCCCCGGGACGACCTGTTCGGAGAACGAGCGCAGGAACCGCTCCTGGTCGTGGCCGGGACCGTGGAAGACGAGGTGGTTGAAGCCCGCCTCGACGTACGGCTTGATCTGCTCGACCGCGTCCGCCGGGTCGGAAGTGACGATCCAGCGGCGGGCGACCTGCTCGATCGGCAGCGCGTCCGCGGCCTTTTCCATTTCCGCCGGGTCCTCGATACCGGCCTTCTGCTCCGGCGTCAGCGAGAGCGGCGCCCAGAACCGGGTGTTCTCCAGCGCCTGCGCCGGGTCCGGGTCGTAGGACAGCTTGATCTCGATCATCTTGTCGATGTCGCCGGTGCTGCGGCCCACCTGCTCCGCGCCTTCCGCGACCGCGGGCAGCAGCTTGTCGGTGTAGAGCTCCATACCCTTGCCGCTGGTGCAGATGAAGCCGTCACCCTGCTTGCCGACATACTTCGCCATCACCGGGCCACCGGCCGCGATGTAGATCGGCACGCCGCCCTCGGGGCGGTCGTACACGGTGGCGTCCGTGGTCTGGAAGTACTCGCCCTCGAACGTGACACGCTCCTCGGACCACAGCTTGCGCATCAGCTCGATCGCCTCGCGCAGCCTCGCGAACCGCTCCTTGAACGCAGGCCACTCGATCCGGGCGACCGCGACCTCGTTGAGGGCCTCGCCGCTGCCGACGCCGAGCAGCACCCGGCCCGGGTACAGGCTGCCGAGGGTGCCGAACGCCTGTGCCACCACGGCCGGGTTGTAGCGGAAGGTCGCCGTCAGCACGCTGGTGCCGAGCACGACCCGCTCGGTGCGCTCACCGACCGCCGCCATCCACGCGAAGGAGAACGGCGCGTGCCCGCCCTGGTGCCGCCAGGGCTGGAAATGGTCGCTGACCATCACGCTGTCCAGCCCGACTTGCTCGGCGAGCACGGAGTACTCGACGAGGTCGCGCGGGCCGAACTGCTCGGCCGACGCCTTGTAACCGATCTTCAGTGCCATCCGGGGTCACCACCTGGGCTCTTGGGTTGTTCCGCTCTTCACCTTGGCACAGAGTCGATCAGCTCCGCCCATGCCTCGACGGGGTGAAGAGTGTCGGGAAGACCACTGTGTCACCGGGAATGCGTGGAAAGACCCCGTACCCGCCCTCACCTTCCGGGACCGGCACGTGGTGATGAACTGTGCCGTTTGCGCCGTCACCTGTGCGTCGTGCTGGGCGGAGTTGTGATCGGGGAGTCGAACCCCACGCTGCCCGCCACGTACCAGGCGAGCCGGAATACCGCCGGCCCTCGGCTTGTGCCCGCTTCCCGGAGGGCTACCTGCTTTCCACGTTCAGTCCAGGAGGTCGGTCTCCCAGTTGGTGCGCTGGATCTCGACGTCGACCGCCCGGATCTCCCCCGCGACCCGGTCCGCGCGGGACCGCAGTTCCGCGACCGGGAGCGCCGAGAGGTACCGCAGCTCCGACCGGAGCTGGCGACCGTAGCCGCCCTGGTTACGGCCGGCCGCGGCGTCGGCGGCCGCGGTGAGGACGCCGTGCCTGAGCCGGAGGACGTCGCGGCGCGCGATCGCGTCGGTGATCGTGCCTTCCCCCAGCGGGGTCGCGGCGTTGGTCCGGTTGATCCGCTGGATCAGCGATTCCAGTTCGTCCAGCGCGGTTTCGGCCTCGACGAGCAAGGCGGACGCGTCTTCCGACGGTTCCTCGCCCTCCTGGTGCCGCGCGTTGTCGACGATCCGGGAGCGCAGCGCCTCCACCTTCTTGGTCGCGTCGGCGCGCGAGACGAGCGCTTCGGCCAGCTTGATCCGGGACATGCCGGGAAGTATCACCAAGATCGAAGACCGACGCATCCGGTTTTCAGCCCGCCAGGGAATGCTTCTGATAGGAGCAGTCCGGCTCGGTGAACTCGATTCCGTTCTCGTCCAAGGCGTTGAAGACGGTGAACCGGCCTCGCGGGAAGACGAAACCGAGCGCCACCATGCCGTTCGCCATGTCCCGCGTCGCGCAGTCGAGCAGCTCGACGTCCTGGAGCACCTGACCCTCCAAAGCGGACAGTTCCGGAAAGACGTCCTGTCGCCACCGGAGCGGGCTGGGCTCGGCCGGATCACCCCAGTCCCATGAGGACTTCCCGTACGGGTCGATCGTGTTCCAGGTCAGGGAGAGCTCGTCGAACTTCCAGTGCGTGATCTCCAGCCGTTCGGCACCGAAGTCCACCACCACGGGCGCCTCCGAGAGCCACTCGGCGTACTCGACGAACCACGTGAGGTGGACATGCCGCAGCCGTTTGCCCACCAAAGCACGCAAACGATCCCCGTGGGCTCTCCGGATCGTGTCGAGTCCGGAGAGCCACACGGGTGCATAGCCTTCGATGTCGAAGAACGCCACCGAAGGAGTATGGCGGGTCAGTCGTGGGACAGCGCTTCCACCAGCTCGCCGCTGTCCGGGTTGGGCAGGGCCCTCGCCACGTCTGCCTGTGCCACGATGCCGACGAGCTTGTGGCCGTCGATCACCGGCAGGCGCCGGACCTTGTGGTTCGCCATGGTGCGCATGATCTCCTCGGCGTCGTCGTCCGCGCCGATCGTCACCGCCTCGCCCTGGGCGAGTTCCGAGGCGTGCAGTGCCCTGGGATCCTTGCCCTCGGCCAGCACCTTCACCACGATGTCGCGGTCGGTCAACATGCCCTTGAGCTTGCCGTCCTCACCGCAGATCGGGACCGCGCCGACCGACTCGGCGGCCATCTTCTTCGCCGCGTCTAGCACGGTTTCGGACGCGGACACGCAGGTCGCGCCCGCGGTCATGATCTCTCGTGCCGTGGTCATCGCATCGCTCCTTTCATCAGGATCCGCGTACCGGATACCCGGCATGCGCGTGCCGACACCTCAAGCCGCCGACGGCTCCAGCAGGATCTTGACCGCGCCGTCCTGTTTCTTCTGGAAGATCTCGTAGGCGTGCGGTGCCTCCGCCAGCGGGAGCTTGTGCGTCGCGAAACCCTCGACGCCGAGCGGGTCGGCGGGGTCGGTGATCAGCGGCATGATGTCGTCGATCCAGCGCCGGACGTTGGCCTGCCCCATCCGCAAGGTGATCTGCTTGTCGAACAGCTCCATCATCGGCAGCGGGTCGATCATGCCGCCGTAGACGCCGCTCAGCGAGATCGTCCCGCCGCGCCGCACGCAGTCGATGGCCGCGTACAGCACGCTGAGCCGGTCGATCGCGGCCTTCTCGGTGATCTTCGCCCCGATCGGATCGGGCAGGAGTCCGACGAGATTCTGCGCCAGCCGCCCGATCGGGGCACCGTGCGCCTCCATCCCGACGGCGTCGACCACCGAATCCGCGCCCCGGCCGCCGGTCGCCTCGCGGATGACCTCACCGAGGTACTTGTGTTCCCGCGTGTCGTAGGTGACGACGCCGGCCGCGGCGGCCTTCGCGAGCCGTTCCGGCACCAGGTCGATGCCGATCACCTTGCCCGCGCCCCGGTGTTTCGCGATCCGGCAGCAGAACTGGCCGATCGGGCCCAGCCCGAAGACCACGACCGTGCCGCCCTCGGGGATGTTCGCGTAGTCGACGGCCTGCCAAGCCGTGGGCACGACGTCGGAGAGGTACACGAAACGCTCGTCCGGCGGGCCGTCCGGCACCTTGATCGGGCCGTAGTGGGCCTGCGGGACGCGCAGGTATTCGGCCTGGCCGCCCGGGACCTGGCCGTAGAGCTTGGTGTAGCCGAGCAGCGCGGCGCCCTTTCCGCGGTCGGTGACCTGCGTGGTCTCGCATTGCGACTGAAGGCCGCGGTCGCACATGAAGCAGTGGCCGCAGGAGATGTTGAAGGGGATCACGACGCGATCGCCGGGCTTCAGGTCCGTCACCCCGGACCCGACCTCTTCGACGACACCCATGGGCTCGTGACCGAGGATGTCTCCCTCGTCGATGAAGGCGCCGAGTACCTCGTAAAGGTGCAGGTCGGAACCGCAGATCCCGGTCGAGGTGATCCGCACGACGGCGTCGGTCGGTTCGACCAGTTTCGGATCCGGGACGGTGTCGACCCGGACATCGCGTTTCCCGTGCCAGGTGACGGCCTTCATGGTGCTCCCTTCGGCGGGTGTTTTCCGTTGCCCGCCGGATGCCCGTCCGCGCATCCGGCAAACCTCGCCGTTCCGTGCCACCGTGGAGCCATGCGAACCCGGATGCTCGCCGTCACCGTCGACTGCCGTGAGGCCGAAGCGCTGGCCGCGTTCTGGAAGGAAGCACTCGGCTACCCCGAGACCGACCGGTGGACCGACGGTCACGGGGTGACCTATGTCGAACTGAAGAGCCCCGATGTGCCGAGCCTGCTCTTCCAGCCGGTCCCCGAGGGGAAGTCGGGCAAGAACCGGCTGCACCTCGACATCGCGCCCACCGAACTCGAGCAGCGCGAGGAGGTCGCCCGGCTCGTGGCACTCGGCGCGAAGATCCTCGAAGACCCCGAGTCGGACCACTGGGTGGTCATGGCCGACCCGGAAGAGAACGAATTCTGCGTGCTGCCGCGGCGCTGAAGCCGCCCCGGTACCGCTTTAAGGGTGACTTCTTCGGCGCGCGCTGGCCCGCCTCGGAAACCCCACGCCCTGAGGGCCTCCTTCGAGACATCCAGCGTCTCAAAGGGGCCTTCAGGGCATGCTCGGCGACTCACAGCCCGCTGACCTGGCGACGTGGTCGCCTTCCCAGTCCGTGAAGGCCTCCTTCACTACCTTCAGGGTAGGGAAGGAGGCCTTCACGGACTACGAGCAACTGCCGCCACATTCAGTTACTTCCGGACCGCGGCTCAGGCGGCCTCGTCGTCGCTTCGCGCCGACCGGTCGGAATGCAGCCCCAGCATCTCCAGCAGCATCCGGCAATCCGTCGCGTCGCGGGCGTTCGCGACCACTGCTTCGGTCGCCTTGCGCAGCACCGCCGCGCGCACCGCGGTCGCCCCACCGTCGACCAGTTCCTCCACCGGACGCATTTCCTCGAACGGGTTCCCCATGACCCACCTCCATCGTCCCTTTCGTTGATACCCGATTCCGGCGGCGAAAGCCCCCGCGTTCTTGCGGTTCCGGCGGCGCCCCAGCCGGTTTCTCCCTAGACTGGCGCCATTCGGACGAGTGGACGGAGCGGGAACTGACCACCGAGTTGCGCGGGGACTTCGTGACCCTGACCCCGGTCACCGAGGCCCATGTCCCGGACTTGCGGCGGATCCGCGGCACGGCCGAGGTCGGGGCGCGCTGGGGTTCGGTCGACGGCTCCCCCACCTGGCCGTTCGACGACCCCACGACGGCCTGCTTCACGGTCCTGGAAGGGGGCGTCGTCCGGGGCTTCGTCCAGTACGGCGAAGAGGAGGACCCGATGTACCGGCACGCGTCGGTCGACCTCTTCCTCGACCCGGCGGCCCACGGCCGCGGGCTGGGCACGGACACCGTCCGCACGATGGCGCGGTATCTCCTGCACGATCGTGGGCACCATCGGCTCGTGATCGACCCCGCCGTGGACAACGAAGCCGCCATCCGCTGCTACAAGGCCGTGGGCTTCCGCGAGGTCGGGGTGATGCGCGGCTACGAACGCGACACCGACGGCGAAGGCTGGCACGACGGACTGCTGATGGACTTGCTCGCCGAAGACCTCACGTAGCGGGTCAGGGCGACTCCGAGCAGCACCACGACCATCCCGGCGAGCACCCGCGGGCCGAGTTCCTCGCCGAGCACGAGCGCGCCCAGCGCGACCGAGACGACCGGCAGCAGGTAGCCGACGGTCGCCGCGGAGGTCGCGCCTTCGTCGGCGATGAGCCGGTAGTTGAGGTGGAAGGTGACGCCGGTGCCGAAGATCCCGAGGACGACGACGGCGACCACCGCGGTCACGTTCAGCGGTCCCGACGGTGCGGCGTCGAACGGCAACGCGAGCGCGCTCAGCCCGGTAGCGGTCAGCAGTTGCGCGGCGGAGATCGCGATCGGACCGCCCTCGCCGACGAGTTTCCTTCCCATATAAGCGAAAGCGATCGCGTAGCTGATACCGGCGCCGAGCAGAGCCAGTGTCCCCCAGCCCAGCAGGCCGCTCTTCTGCCAGGGCGCGAAGATCAGCAGGATGCCGGCGAAACCGAGGATCAGGCCGCCGACGCGGATCACGGTGATCCGGCGTTCCGTGCCGATCCCGATGCCGATCAGCAGCGACCACAGCGGGGTCGTCGCGTTCATCACCCCGGCGACACCGGAGTCGACGGTCAGTTCGCCGATGCTGAACAACACGAACGGCAAGGCGTTGCAGAAGAAGGCGGCGACGAGGAGCCTGCCCCAGATCCGCCGTCCGCGCGGGAGACGTTGCCCGGCCCAGCGGCTCAGCACGAGAAGGACGGCCGCGCCGAGCGCGCAGCGGATGACGGTCACCTGAACGGGTGGCAACCCGGTCAGGGCGAGCTTGATCCACAGGAATCCCGATCCCCACAACAGGGCGAGAACTCCCATCCGGATCAGGGTTCCCGGCGCGCCGATGCTCACTTCGTTCCTTTCGCCGGACCGCTCGATACGTCTCCAAGCTGCCTCGGACGACTCGTCAGGACAAGTGAAAAGATCTACACCGACGTTAAGCGGTCCTACATGCTCCGAAGTCCCGGCCGTGGCCGCCGGGAAAGGCGGCCACGGCCGGCTTCCGAGGAGATCAGCACTCGCCCGGTAGCTCGCAAGGCGGAACAGGGCCTGCTCACATTTCGCGGTCGCGCATGATCCACCTCCCTTTCGGCCGGCGCACCGGTGGGGAACGGGCGCGTTCTCGCACAGTTTGCGGGCTGTCTTCGCACCTGCGCATACCCGGTGGCCGTGTTGTGACCCGGGTAATGGGAAGGTTGTGGCACCATCTGCCGCGCAGCGGGAAGAAAGGTGCTTCTGGTGACCGAGAATTCCGGCTCGGCCAGATCGGGGGAGACCGGTAGAGCACGCCCGGTTTCGACGGCCGCGCTGACCTTCGGGCGCGCATTGCGGCAACGACGGCAGGCGCGCGGGCTGGCCTTGCGGGAACTCCAGAAACTCGCCTATGTCGACAAAAGCCTCATCAGCCGGGTCGAACGCGGGCTCACCCCGCCGAGCGCGGAATTCGCCGAAGCCTGCGATCGCGCGCTTTGCGCGGGCGGCACCCTGATCGTGCTCGCCGAAGCCGCCCGCGCGGAACCCTATGTGCATCTTCCCCCGCCGCCGCATCATTTCGTCGGCCGTGCGGAACACTTGGCGCTGCTGGACGAAAAAGTGTTCACCGAAGCGGCCAAAGTGGTCTTCGTGGCCGGTCCGCCGGGGGTCGGGAAGACCGCGCTCGTGCTGAATTGGGCGAACCGGCGGCAAGAGGAGTTCGACTGTGTCCTCTGGTCGGATCTTCGCGGCTATGCGGCAGGTTCTCCGGCGCAACCCGCGGACATCCTCGACGATCTTCTGCGCTGCGTCGGTGTCCGCCCCGACCGTGTCCCCGCCGAGGAACACATGCGGCTCGCGCTCCTGCGGGGCCTGTTGCGCGGCCAGCGCACGCTCGTCGTGCTGGACAACGCCCTCGACTCGCACCAGGTGCGGCCGGTGCTGCCGGGCACCCCGGACACCACCGTGCTGATCACCAGCAGGCGACGGTTGTCCGGGCTGGTCGTCGGCACCGGCGCGGTCCAGGTTTCCTTGGAGCCGCTGCAAGATCTCGAAGCGGCGCGGCTCATGGCCGATCTCATCGGCGACGAACGCGCGGCAGGCGATCCCGAAGGCGTCGGCAGGCTCGTCCGGCTGTGCGCGGCGCTGCCGCTCGCGGTGAACATCGCCGCCGAACGGGTCGCCACGCATCCCCATCAGAGCGTCGGCGACCTCGCCCGTGAACTCGTCGCCGAGGGACGAAGGCTGGAACTGCTCGCGGTCGACGACGACGCCGTCGGGGTCCGGGCCGCGTTCAGCTGGTCGTACCGCGCGCTGGAGGCCGACACCGCCCGGATGTTCCGGCTGCTCGGCCTCCATCCCGGGCCGCGGTTCCCCGCGGGCGCGGCGGCCGCGCTCGCCGGTCTGCCGGAACACGACGCGCGACAGCTGCTCGACAAGCTCGTGCAAGCGCATCTCGTCCAGCAGGTCGGCGCGCGGTACTACCGGTTCCATGACCTGCTCCGCGTCTACGCCGCCGGAGAGGCCGCCGCCGCGCGATGGCGGGAGGAGCGGCAGGCGGCGGTCTCCCGGCTGACCCACTGGTACCTCTACGCCGCCAACGCGGCGAGCTGGACGCTGACCCCGGCGCGCGACCACCACATCGACCTGGGCCCCGCGCCCGAAGGCGTCGAGCCGCTCCGGTTCGCCACGTTCGACGATGCCTATATCTGGTGCGCGTCGGAGATGCCGAGTATCACCGGTGTCGCCCGGCTGGCGCTGGACCACGGGCTGTACGAGGTCGGCTGGCGGCTGCCGGTGGAACTGTTCGACTACCACCTGCTCGGCAGGCCGTGGCAGACGTGGATCTCCAGCCACGAGGTGGCGATCGAGTCCGCGGAGGCGGGCGGCGACCTCGGCGGGCTGGCGTGGTCGGCGATCAACCTCGCCGAGGCGCACCGGCGGCGCGGCGACCTCGACCGCGCGCGCGACCTGTTCGGCCGGGCCGTCGAGCTCTCGGAAGAGATCGGCGAGAACCCGAGCCTCGGCTGGGCGCTGGTCGGGCTCGGCAACATCGCGCACGAGCGGGAGGACTACGTCGAAGCCGTTCGGCTCGCCGGGCAGAGCGTGGAGGTGAACGCCCGGATCGGCTACCGGATCGGCGAAGCGACCGCGCGGGTCCACCTCGGCCGCGCGTACCGCGACCTCGGCGAACGAGACCAGGCTCTCGACCACGGACTGCGCGCCTTCGAGGCCTACGCGAAGGACGCCGACCAGCACGGCATGGGGTTCGCCTTGGTGCCGCTGGCCAGGACCTGCCGCCGGTTCGGCGATCTCGAGCAGGCGCTCGAGTACTGCGAGCAGGCGCTGACCGCCTACCGGAACTGCGGCGACGTCTGGGGGCAGGCCGACGCGCTCGACGAACGCGGCTGCGCGCTGGCCGCGCGGGGACAGGCCGACGAGGCCATGGCGGGCTGGCGCGACGCGCTCCAGCTCGTCATGGATCTCGACGACCGGAAGGCGAGCGTGCTGCGGGGCCGTCTCGAAGGCGCGGTCTAGGGACGCTGGCCGGTCGCGGCTGATCCGGGCGCGCCGCACCCGGCGCGAGTAAGCGACGCGCCGTGACGGGCTCGTCGATGAACCTGGCGCGCTTGACCGTCCACAAGGGACACCGGTTCAGGTCGCAGCGTCCCTTATGGGCGCTTTGCGCGGGGTCGTGAGTGGCAATGATCGTTCTAACCCTCTTTGCCACTCACGACCTCCGCCCTGAACTGTACGAACAGACATCAACCGGTCATTTCGTCGCCCAAAGTATCCTTTGTGGACACTCCAGGTGCGGCCTGCTCCCGTACTCGTCCAGCACCACGCCACGAAGCGCTCCTCACCACTCACGACCCTCACGAAAGCCGCACCGGCAGGTTGTGCAGGCCCCGGGTGATCGCGCTCGGCCACCACACAAGCCGGTCCTCCGGCACGGTCAACGTCATCGACGGCGCGCGGCCGAACAACGTCTCCAGCGCCGCGGACGCCTGCATCCGCGCGAGCGCGGCGCCGATGCAGATATGCGGGCCGACACCGAAGGCCACGTGCCGCACCGGCCGCTCGCCCGGCCGGAAGGCGAGCGGTTCGGGGTGCACCTCCGGATCGCGATTGGCCGCCAGCAACGACAACAGGATCGGATCGCCCGCCTCCATCCGCTGCCCGGCGAGTTCCATCGGTTCGGTGACGAATCGCCAGCTCGTGTTCTGCAGCGGGGTGTCGCGGCGCAGGACCTCCTCGATGACGAGCGTCAGGTGCGCGCCGTCGGCGCGGGCGCGGGCCGCCTCCTCCGGATGCGTGATGAGGGTCAGCGCGGTGGACACGATGAGGCTGATCGTCGTCTCGTGCCCGGCGATCAGGGAGAGGAACGCCGTCGCGGCGACCTCTTCGGTGGTCAGTTTCCCGGCGGCCTCCTGTGCGAGGAGGTCGCTGATCAGGTCCGCACCCGGTTCGGCGCGTTTGCGGGCGACGACGTCGGCGAGCAACGCGTCCAGGTCATCGGTCGCCTTGAGCATCGACGCCATGTCCGTGACGTCGCCGGCGGCGACCACCAGCGCGGGCGGGCGGACCTCGTCCAGCAGGCTGTCCGGGATACCGATCAGCTCGCAGATCGACCGGATTCCCAGTGGATAGGCGAAATCCTCGACGAGGTCGCCTTCGCCCCTGTCCAGTATCGGGTCGAGCAGTTCGTTCGCGAGCCGATGCGTGCGGTCGCGCATGTGCCGCAGCCGCCGCGGGCCGAACGCACCGGCACAGGCCTTGCGCAGCCGTGCGTGTTCTTCGCCCTCGAAGTTGTTCATATGCCCGATGAGCGTCGGCCGGTGATCGGCGGGCAGCCCGAGATTGGCCTTGCGCCAGTGGTCCGCCGCGACGGACGGGCATTTGGACAAACGCGGGTCGGCCATCGCGGAAACGACGTCCGCGTGCCGGGTCAGCAGCCAGGCCCAGGTGTCGCCGGGAAGCGGAAGCCGGAACGCGGGGGCGTTCGCCCGGAGCCATTCGTAAGCGGGTGAGGGATCCCTGTCGAATTCCGGGCCGGACAGCATGGGAACCGCGGCGGCGTCGTATGCGGCATCAGGCATACGAGCCACGATGCCAGCTCGTGGCGGAAGAGCGTCCGGCGAACGCGGGTATCGGCCTGTCTCACGCGATCGTCAACGCGGTCCCCCTGTCACCCCCTTGTGGTGACCCAGCAAGATCGAAGCGGGTGCGGTGCGTAGCGGTGGGAGGTGACCCTCGTCAGCGAGTTCGGCAAGCACGACCCTGACGCGGTTTCGGTGCGGCCGCGCGGTTCGCTCCGGAGTTTCGCCGACACCGTCGGCCTCGCCGCCGCCCGCGTCTGGCGGCTGCGTGGCCGTGCCTGGAACACCCTGCGGCATCCGGCGGGGTGGGAACTGTGGCGGCTGCCGCCCGCGGCGGTCTTCTGGATGCTCGGCACCGAGATCGCGGTCGCGGCCTGGGCGCTGTACAGCGGTTTCAAGGCCTCCACCACGACCACCGATCTCGTCCGCTTCGGCGTGATCGCGTGTTGCGCGGTCTGGTATGTCGTCCAGACGCAGCATCCCGAGGAGCAGCGCCGAGCCGACGACCGGCGCGGCGAACACATCGACCAGACCGCCGTCTGGCTGGGCGGCGGGGCCGTCCTGCTGCCGCCCGCGTTGTCACTCGCGCTGCTGCTGATGGTGCGCGTGCAGCGCTACTCCATCGCGCACAAGGCGATGACGACGTTCCTCTTCACCACCGCCGCGCACGCCGCCTCCATTCTCGGCGTGCACACGATCACCGAACTGACGGCACTGCACACCTGGCTCGAATCGGGCACGCTCCCCCAGCGACCGGGTGACATCGCGGTCGCCGCCGTCGCGCTGGTGGGTGCCGCGCTCTGGTACTTCGCGTCGCAGACGCTCCTGATCAGCATCGCGCGCGGCCTCGCGTGGGGCGGCTGGCGGCGGCAGAAGCTGATCGGCAGCTGGGCCGACAACGCGGACTTCGTCTACGCGCTGCAACTCGCCGCGTGCACCACGATCCTCGGCGCGGTCAACATCGCGCTGGTGCCGCTCGTGATGATCGGGGTCGCGCTGCGGTCGACCCGGCTCTCGCAGGTGCTGGCGGACACGATCGCGCGCAGCCAGCGTGACCGGAAGACCGGACTGCTGACCGAGGATTCCTTCCACGCCCCCGCGGCCCTGCGGCTGCTCGAAGACCAGACCGGACGGCGGCCGACGGCGTTCCTGATGCTGGACCTCGACCATTTCAAGCAGTGGAACGACAAGTACGGGCATTCCGGCGGCGACATCGTGCTCGGGTGCGTCAGTGCCGTGCTGCGGCAGAACACCCGCTCCACCGACATCGTCGGGCGCTGGGGCGGCGAGGAGTTCTCGGTACTGCTGCCGGACACCACCCGCGAAGAGGCGATGCGGATCGCCGAGCGGATCCGGGCGGCCGTCGCGAAGACCGCCATCACCGGCCTGACCGAACTCGCCAGCGGGCACGCCACCAACGAGCCCCGCGCGGTGGGGCCGATCCACGGCTGCACCGTGTCGATCGGCGTCGGGCTCTCGCCCGAACACTCGACGGACTATGGCGAGCTCTTCCGCGCGGCCGACGCGGCCATGTACCAAGCGAAACGGAGCGGGCGGAACCGCGTGGTCGTGGCACCGTCCGCCGTCCCGCCTTCGCCCCGGACGACTGACACGCGTTTAGTCCTCTGAATGCGTTCGGCGAGCGTCAGCGGCGGGTCACGAGGCGGGTCTCGAGCAGATCACCGACCACGCGGGTCTCCACGCCGGTCCTCCGCTCGAACGCGGAGCCGCGCAACGGCCACAGCGCGACCAGCACGACACCCACCGCCGCGCAAGCGGCCAGCACCAGCGCGGCGACGAACTGGGCGGCTCCGGCGGTCGCCGTGCTCAGCACCGCGAAGCCGATCAGGACGATCACGGTGGGCAGCACCGCGGCCAGCGCGACCAGGAAAGCGGGGGTGCGGCGCAGGTCCCGGCGCCGGGTGGTCAGCCAGGCGGCGAGCAGGCAGGCGAACGACGCAGCCAGCAGGCAGGCACCCGCCGTGTCGCTGAGCCGATGCCAGCCCAGCGCGATGGTCGACGACGCGACCCAGGCGACGGCGACGCCGCCGATCCCGATGATCGCCGGGCGGAATCGTTGCGGCAGAACGAAAGCGAGCGCCATCAGAATGGCCATGGCGGCGCTGACGTGCCCGCTGGGGAAGCTGTTGTGCCCCGGCCCGCGGCCGCCGTCGGGCAGTTCGGGGCGGACGAGGATGTAGAGCTTGAGCAACTGCGCGGCGACGAGCGGGAGCACGAGGACGCTCAGCGCGGGGACCAGGAGGCCGGGTTTGCGCCGGAGCAGCGCCAGGACGACCAGCCCGATCCCGGCGGCGCCGATCACGAGCACCATGTCCTGGTCACGCAGCGGCCCCGCCCAGTCCATTGTGGACCACTGGCCGGACTGGGCGCTGCGGACGACACCGTTCTCCGCGAGCTGCCCGGCCGACGTGTACACGAAGAGCACATAGGTGACGAGGAACGCGACGGCCAGTCCCAGTCCGGTGGCGAGCTGGAACACGGCCCTGGAGAGGGTCCGCCTGGTCTCGGCGTGCCGTCCCGGCAGCGGACGGCGGGCGGGGGTCGGCTTCGCTTCGTGGATGAGTAGGGCCATGCGTCTCACTGTCCCCACGGCGTTTAGCCATGAGGTCCGGACAATGTCATGGTTCTGCTACAAGATCGAGCCGAGTCGCACACGCGCGGCGACATCCGAATAATGGCGGCGTGGCAAGTGTCCTTTTGATCGAAGACGACGCGTCCGTGCGGGAGGGGCTGGAACTCGCGCTGCGCCGGCAGGCGCACACCGTCCACACCGCCGAGAGCGGTGAGCTCGGGCTGGAGAAACTGCGGGTGTTCCAGCCCGACATCGTCGTGCTGGACCTGATGCTGCCCGGCATCGACGGCTTCGAGACCTGCCGCCGCATCCGCTCGGCGGGCGAGGTGCCGATCATCATGCTCACCGCCCGCAGCGACGACTTCGACATCGTGGCCGGGCTGGAGGCAGGCGCCGACGACTACGTGACCAAGCCGATCGAACCCCGCGTGCTCGACGCCCGGATCCGGGCGGTGCTGCGGCGCGCGGTGAGCGAGAAGCCCGCGAACGACGACGCCGCCGGGGAGCGGCACGGCGGCCTGGTCATCGACCGGGCGGGCCTGGTGGTCACGAAGAACGGCGAGCCGGTCTCGCTCACCCCGACCGAGCTGAAACTGCTGCTGGAGCTGTCGCGCACGCCAGGACAGGTCTACAGCCGCCAGCAGATCCTCTCCGCCGTCTGGGACCACGACTACCTCGGCGACTCCCGGCTGGTCGACGCCTGTATCCAGCGGCTGCGCGCGAAGATCGAAGACGTCCCCGCGAAGCCCGAACACGTCCAGACCGTCCGCGGCTTCGGGTACCGGTTCGGCCGTTCATGAGGCTGCTCTCCGGGCTGCGGCCCCGGCTCATCCTGGCCTTCGCCGCGATGACGATCATCGGGGCGGCGGCCGCGGCGGGGGCCAGTTACGTGTCGGCGAGGAACGCGATCCTCAAGTCCGTCCAGGACGCGGCGATGGATCAGCTGAAGGACCGGGTCGGCGCCTACGACCGCCCGCTGTCCACGCCACCGACCCAGGACGAGCTCAACGACTTCGCGGGCAGCCTGCGGTTGAACGCCGTCGCGGTCCACGGGACCCTGCGGTCGGTCAACGGCCCCGACCTGACCCGGTTCTCGACCGAACTGCGGCGGACGGTCGCGGGCGACATCCGGATCCAGTTCCAGCGGCTGGACCGCGACACCGGCCCCGAACTCCAGGTCGGCCTGCCGGTGCTGACGCGGCAGCCCGACGGGTCGCTGGGGGCCAGCGGCATCGAGGTGTACTCGCTCACCTCGCTCGTCCAGCAGCAACAGGCCATCGACGAACTCGCGAAATCGGCCTGGCAGATGGCCGCGCTCGTCCTTCCGCTGGCCGCGGCGCTCGCCCTGCTCGCGGCGAGACAGGTGCTGAGACCGGTACGCGCGCTCAACACCGCCGCCGCCCAGCTCGGTGAGGGCAGGCTCGACGTCCGGCTGCCCGCCAAGGGGTCCGACGAGCTGGCCGAACTGGTCACGACCTTCAACAACACCGCCGCCGAATTGGAACGCACGGTCGGCGAGGTGAGAGCCATGGAGGCCGACGCCCGCCGGTTCGTCGCCGACGTCTCGCACGAGCTCCGCACGCCACTCGCGGCGATGAACGCGGTCACCGACGTCCTCGACGAGGACGCGGACACCCTGCCGCCCGACACCGCCGTCGCGGCACGGCTGGTCTCGGGCGAGACCCGGAGGCTGACCCGGCTGGTCCAGGACCTGGTCGAGATCTCCCGGTTCGACGCGGGCCGCGCCGAACTCGTGCTCGACGAATGGGATCTCGCGACGGCGATCCGGGACAGTCTCGACGCCCGCGGCTGGCGCGAGGGCGAAGACCTGGTCACGGACCTGCCGGAAGGCGTCCTCGCCCGCGTCGACCGGCGGCGGCTCGACCTGATCGTGGCCAATCTCGTCGGCAACGCGTTCCGGCACGGCGCGGCCCCGGTCGAAGTCCGTCTGCGCGCCGGTGACGACGGCGTCACCCTGGCGGTCGAGGATCACGGGCCCGGTATCGATCCCGAGGTCCTGCCGCATGTGTTCGACCGGTTCACCAAGGCCGACACCGCCCGTGCCCGCTCCGAGGGCAGCGGGCTCGGCTTGGCGATCGCACTGGAGAACGCTCGCCTGCACGGTGGCGACATCACCGCCACCGACACCGGGCACGGCGCCCGGTTCATCCTGCGCCTGCCGCACCGCACCGAAGGAGGGACGCGATGAGAAGGACCAGGGTATTGCCCGCTCTCGCGGCCGCGACGCTGGTGGCGGCCTGCGGCGTCCAGCCGACCGGCGTCGTCCCGGCCGGGCCCGGCCCGTCGATCCGCGCGACCACGGGGACCTACGTTCGCGCCGGTCTGACGCTGTACTTCGTCTCCGACGGCCGTGTCATCCCGGTGACCCGGCCAACCGAAGGCTTCATCTCCCCCGAAGGCGCGATCACGCTGCTGTTGAAGGGGCCGACGGAGCGGGAAGCCGCACAGGGGCTCACCACGTTCGTCCCGCCGGAGATCGGGCGGGTCGAGGTGTATTCGGGCAACCCGACGTCCATCGTGCTGCCGTTCTCCGTCCGCAAATTGTCCAACCAGGCCATCAACCAGCTGGTCTGCACGACGATCGCGGCCTCGGCGGACACCGGACGGGCTCCGGTCATCCCGGGCGTGAACGTGTCCTCACCGGACGACAAGATGTACTTCCAATCCTGCAAAGCGGACTGAATTCGTCACTCACAGTGCTCACATAAAAGCACTTCTTGTGTCTGTACGGACATGAGCCCCTTTTGGTTCAACGATCAAGGTAACTGTGGGCGAACACACTCGGGCGTGACATTGCCGTGTCCTTTTCGTAATGTTGCCCGGAGCTCGCGGCCCCCGACGCGAGTTCCCGTCCCCGAAGTGGTGAGTGATCAGAGAAATGGCCGGCAGACATCGCAAGAACAAGGCTCCGCAGTGGAAGCTCCCCGCGGGTATCGCGGCAGCGGTCGCCACGGCGCTCCCGGCGTCGATGTGGCTGACCACCGCAGGTTCCCCCGACGTCGAAGCGGCCAGTGCCGCACTCGCGGTGAAGGCTCCCCCGGCCTCCAGCGTGACGCCCCCGCCGTCGACCAGCAGCACCCCGCCCTCCAGCACAAGCCCTACCCCCTCAACGGCCCCCTCCCCCGCGACCTCCTCGGCTCCCCCGAAGCCGACGACGTCGACCAAGGCCCCCGCCCCGGTCAAGAAGACCGTGCCCGCCGCGACGGCGTGTTCCACCGACCTCGCCGGCACCAAACCGCACGTGGCCCAGGTCGGTAACCACGTCAAGGCGAAGTTCGGCGTCAAGAACGTCGGCGGTGTCGCCGGCCGGGCGAACGCCAGCGACCACCCCTCCGGCCTCGCGCTGGACTTCATGGTGGACACCGCCACCGGCAACGCCATCGCCGAGTACCTCCTGGCCAACCAGAAGGACTTCGGTGTCACCTACGTCATCTGGCGTCAGCGCTACAACGACGGCAGCGGCTGGGACACCATGGAGGACCGCGGCGGCGCGACCGCCAACCACATGGACCACGTCCACGTCTCCTTCGCCAAGAGCGCGAAGGTGAACGTCAGCTGCTAACGATTCCGGGCGGGCCGCTCGCCGGGCTGGATCACCGGTCGTCCGACGACCTCTTCCACGCCTTTGACGGCGAGCCGGTCCGCCCGCTCGTTCTCCGGATGCCCGGCGTGGCCCTTGACCCAATGCCATGCGACGTCGTGCCGTGAGGCGGCTTCGTCGAGACGGCGCCACAGGTCGGCGTTCTTGACCGGTGTCTTGGCCGAGGTCATCCAGCCGTTGTTCTTCCAGTTCCGCACCCAGCTGGTGATGCCGTTCCGGACGTAGGTGCTGTCGGTGTAGATGTCGACGGTCACCCGGCGCTTCAGGCTTTCCAGCGCCTCGATGGGCGCGGTCAGTTCCATCCGGTTGTTCGTGGTGGGCCCGGGATCCCCGCCGTAGATCTCCTTCTCGACGGTGCCGTACCGCAGCACCGCGCCCCAGCCGCCGGGACCGGGATTCCCGCTGCACGCGCCATCGGTGTAGATCTCGACTTCCGCCACCGGGACACCCTAGCGACGGGGTCAGTCCGGCAGCAGCGGCACCCACGGCCGCTCAGCCTGCCCGAGATGCACCGCACGCGTGATGGATTTCGACCCGAACCGGTCCCGGACGGTGTCGAGCGTCGAATCGAGCGCGTCCCTCGGCTTCGCCCCGAACGGCAAGGCCAGCTGGATCGCGTCGTCCTTCGACAGATTCGTGAGCGCGAGCCCGATCAGCGTGAGCCCGCGTTCGTCGATCAGCGGTCTCGCCGCCGCGAGCAGGTCACGGGCCGCCGCGACGATCGCGCCGGTCTGTTCCGTCGCCTCCATGAGGGTGTGCGAACGCGTCGCCTTCGTGAAGTCGGCGAACCGCATCCGCAGCACGACGGTGCGGCACACCCGGTGCGCCGCCCGCAGACGGCGGGCGAGGCGATCGGCAAGGGTCAGCAGCATCGCGTCGAGTTCGGCGGGTGACCGCGGCCTGCTCCCGAGCGCGTGCTGCGCCCCGATCGACCGGCGGCGACGGCCCGTCTGCACGCGGCGAGGGTCGTCGTTGTGGGACAGGGCGTGCAGATGGGCGCCGACGCCGCGGCCGAGCATCCGGACGAGTTCCTTCTCCCCGAACCCCTCCATCTGCCCGACCGTCGTCACGCCGCGCTCGCGCAGCTTCCGCGCCGTCACCTTGCCGACACCCCACAACCGCTCGACCGGGAGCGGGTGCAGGAACTCCAGCTCCTTGTCGTGCGGCACGACGAGGAGGCCGTCGGGTTTCGCGACGCCACTGGCCACCTTCGCGAGGAACTTCGTCCTGGCCACGCCCACGGTGATCGGCAGGCCGACCTGCTCCAGGACGTCCTTGCGCAGCTTCGCCGCGATCCGGCTCGGTGTGCCCGCGATCTTCAGCAGCCCGCCGACGTCGAGGAAGGCCTCGTCGATCGAGATGCCTTCCACGAGTGGCGTCGTGTTGCCGAAGACCTCGAAGACCGCCTTGCTCGCCGCCGAATACGCGTGCATCCGGGGCGGAACCACGATCGCGTCCGGGCACAACCGCCGCGCCTGGCCGCCGCCCATCGCCGTGCGGACGCCGAACGCCTTGGCCTCGTAACTGGCCGCCAGCACCACACCGCCGCCGACGATGACCGGCCGCCCGCGCAGTTTGGGGTCGTCACGCTGCTCGACCGACGCGTAGAACGAGTCCAGGTCGGCATGCAGGATGGGCCCCTCGGTCGTCATAGAACATATGTTCGCATCAAACGGCCCAACGACCAAGCGCCCCGCTAACCTGGCCCTGGTCGACGCAGTGAAAAAAGGGGGCCACATGCGGCGACTCTCACCAGGGGCGACAGCGGCGGCCGCGGGAGTGGCCGCCCTGACCTCGATCGCGGCCGGCGTGGTGGGAAACCTGGCGACCGGCACCGTCGGTGAGATCAGCGCCGGATGAAACCGGTCATCTGGACGGGGCTCGGCCTCTTGGCGGCCGCACTGACGTTCTCGGCGATCCAGAACGCCTTGAGATCCGCGCGCGATCCGGCGTCCGCCACCGATGTCCCGGACGCCGGATCAGCCGAGCACGGCGAACGCGATCGCCGGGCGACGCCGTGGCAGGTCAAGGCGGTGCTCACGGTTTGGGCCCTGATCGTCATCGTCGGTCTTGCCGGTACCGCGCTCGCGTTCACCTCGCCGGGTTTCTTGGACATCGGCGAGATCTACCTCTCGTCCTTCCAGCTCCAGCCCAATACAAGGGGCGGCTGGGAGGTCACCGCTCCCGCCGGCATCGCGATAGGCGTCGCAATATTCGCGTGGTGTATCCCCCCGTTCCTCGCTGGCGCGCACGCCTACCGCGCCGTTCCTGTTTCCGTCGGCGAAACAACTCGCACACTCGCCGCGGGCGTCGCGTTCGCCGGCGCCGGCTGGTCCGTCTTCGCCGGAACCCTCGCCGTCGCGGCGGCACTCCGGCAGCTGGTGTCGCCGGCGGCCGCCCTTTACGTGGCGCTGATCGGTCTCCTGGCCCTGATCTTCACCGCGTGGGGTTGGGCCAAGGAAGCGGAAACGCTCAGTCGAACGGCGGCCCAGAACAGGAAACCCGGTGCTTGAAGACCTCTCCGTCCCGGATCTCGGCGGAGTACGTCGGCCTCGGCGAGATCGCGCGCCAGGCGTTCAGCACCTCCTCCGACTCCCAGTACTCGAAGATGTTCACCCGGCCCGGCTCGAGCGTGTCCGCCGCGATCACCACGTCGAGACACCCGGGGTGGGCCCGCGCCTTCTCGACGATCACCTGGTGCCCGGCCACGTACCGGTCCCTCTCCTCCGGATCGACGTACACCTTGCCCGCCACGATCACGGTCATCTCCACATCCCTTCGTCCGGTCGGTTCACCCCACCGACGAACGCGGACGCCGGGAACCGACACGGGCGCGGACGAAATCCGTCACCGATCGTCCGCCGGCGAAACACCAGATCGCGATCACCGGGTCGCAGATCGCGCAGCCGAACGACGAATGCTCGGCGAACGGGATGATCGGGGCACCCTTGAGGTGGTGGACGACGTCCCAGCCGGTGTGCAGCAGCCAGGCGATACCGATGAACGTCCAGGATTCGAGGCCGAGGTAAGCCACATAGGTCACGAGCGCGGTGAACGCGAACTCCCAGATCCCGAGGCCGCCACCGCTCAGATAGGCGGCGCCCGCCCCCGCCACCATGACCGCGTTGAAGCGGCGGCGGTGCGGTTCGTGGATCAGCGACATCAGCACGACGTAGACGAGGCCGACGAGAATCGGCGCGATGATCATCATGGCTTGACGCTAGAACCGGCCGGGGTCCGCTCCCAGTGGCGTGAACGACGCCTTCCAACGGGATCTCGCCATCGGGTGGATACGGTGCGGTCATGCACACCGTCGCGGTCCTCGCCCTGGACAAGGTGATCCCGTTCGACCTCTCGACGCCGATCGAGGTCTTCACCCGGACCCGGCTCGCCGACGGCAGCGCCGGTTACCGGCTGCTCGTCTGCGCCGAACACCCGGACGTCGACGCCGGGCACTTCACCCTGCGCGCGCCGTGGGGACTCGAGGTGCTGCGCGAGGCCGGCACGATCATCGTCCCCGGCACCGCGGATCCGACCGGACCGTTGCCGGAAACCGTCCGCGACGCGCTCACGTCGGCCGCCGCGAGAGGCACGCGGATGGCCTCGATCTGTTCCGGCACCTTCGTTCTCGCCGCCGCGGGCCTGCTCGACGGCCTCCGCGCCACCACGCACTGGGTCGCCGCCGAAGCGCTGGCCGCGGCGTACCCCGGAATCGAGGTCGACCCGGACGTACTCTATGTCGACAACGGGCAGATCCTGACGTCCGCGGGCGCCGCCGCCGGCCTGGATCTGTGCCTGCACCTGATCCGGCGGGACCACGGCTCCGCGATCGCCGCCGACGCGGCCCGCCTTTCGGTCATGGCGCTGGAACGTGAGGGCGGCCAGGCGCAGTTCATCGCGTTGCGGCATCCGCCCGCTCCCCGCGGCGCGGCCTTGGAACCCACCCTCCTCTGGATGCAGGAGAATCTCGCGCGCGAACTCACCTTGGCCGACATCGCCGCACGCGCCGGGATGAGCACGCGCACGCTGATCCGCCACTTCCGCGAGCAGACCGGGACGACACCACTGCAGTGGCTGCACCGGGCGAGAGTCCGGCAGGCGCAGCATCTGCTGGAGACCACTCAGTACGCCGTCGAACGGATCGGCACCGAAGTCGGTTTCGGTTCGCCCACAGCGTTCCGCGACCGGTTCAAGCGCACGACGGGCGTCAGCCCCGGCACCTATCGACGCGCTTTCCGTTAAGCGGCGCGGGCCAGAGCGGTGTCCGAGGCCCGCGCCCGGGCCTGTTCCGCGAATCGCTTCCGGGCGGCGACGACTCTGAGCCAGCGTTCCGAGCGCTCGGCGTCCAGATCGGAGGTGGCGCGGGCGAGCACTTCGGCGGCGCGTGCGGCGGAATCGATCTCGGCGGCGGCGCCGAGGTAGTCGCCCGCGTCGATCAGCTTGCAGGCGTGACGCATCTCGGTTTGCGCGGTCGAGTAGATGGCGTAGGCGGCGAGGTTGTTCGCCAGCGGGCCCAGTGAATGCGACATCGGATTCTCCGTTCCTTCTCTTACTCACACGTCGAACGGGCACGCGCCGGTTCGACACGGCGGACGGATTTTTCTCGAGGGTTGCGCCGGGTGGCCGATTCACGACAGCCTGAAGCGCATGCCAGCCCGAGCGGCGTCGTTCCGCAGTGTCTTCGCGGTCGCCGGATTCCGCCGGATCTGGCTCGCGCATCTGCTCTCGGTCGCCGGCGACCAGCTGGCCAGGGTCGCGCTCACGGTGCTGGTGTTCGACCGGACGTCGTCGGCCGGGTGGGCCTCGGCGGCGTACGCGCTGACCTTCGTGCCCGATCTCCTCGGTGGCGCACTGGGCGGCATCGCGGACCGGTTCTCACGACGCACCGTGATGGTGGTGACCGACGTCGGCCGCGCCGTCCTGATCGCGCTGATGGCGGTGCCCGGGCTCCCGCTGCCCGTCGCGGCCGCGCTGTTGTTCCTCGTGCAGCTCATGGCCGGGCCGTTTCACGCGGCCCGGCAGGCGATGCTGCCGGATCTGCTCGATCCGGACCGGCTGGTCGTCGGCCAGGCCGTCATCTCGTCCACGTACCAGGCCGGGCTCGTGGTGGGCTTCGGCGCGGGGGCCGCCGTCGTCACCGGCCTCGGCGTGCCGGGTGCGCTGCTGATCGACGCGGGAACGTTCGCGCTGTCGGCGCTCATGCTCCGCTTCGGGCTCGAACGATTCCCACCCTCGGCACCCGCCCACCACGAACGCCCGTCCCTGATCGCGGGCTGCCGTCTGGTGGCACGCGACCGCAAGCTGCGCTGGCTGCTGCTCATCGCCTGCTGCTGCGGTTTCTACGTCGTGCCCGAGGGCCTCGCCGTCCCGGTCGCCGCCGAACTGGGCGGCGCGGGCGCGTTGCCGTGGTTGCTGGCCGCGAACCCGGTCGGTTCGGTGCTCGGCGGCATCCTGCTGAGCCGCGTCCCGCGCGAACGGCAGCTCCGGGTGCTGGGCGCGTTGGCGGTGGCGAGCAGCCTGGTGCTGATCCCGACCGGCTGGGCGCCGGGCCTGGTCACCATCGTCGTGCTGTGGACGATCTCGGGTGTGTTCTCCGCGCACGACATGATCACGCAGACGCAGTACAGCCTGGCCGCGCCGCCTGCCCATCGCGGTCAGGTGATCGGGGTCGCGATCGCGGCGTTGCGGACGGCTCAGGCGGCGGGGATCGCGGCGGCCGGGCTGCTGGCCCAGGTCGTCGCGCCGACCACCGTGGTCACCGTCGCGGCGGCCGCGGGTGTGGTGGTCGCCGCTGTCGCCGGGGTGGGCTGGTCACGGGCGGTGTCGTCCCGCCGCGGCCTGGCGGAATCCGAAGATCCCGTGGGGCCGGTCGGCGGGACGACACCCGTTGGCGAGCACGGTTCCTGACACATCACGTCCAGTTGTTGTCACGACGGGTCGTCCAGTTGTTGTCACGCACTACGTTCACCTCCCTTCGCGAAGCCGCGCGCCCGTGGGCGAGATCACTCACGTCCAGTTGTTGTCCCGCATGTCGTTCACCTCCCTCGAAATAGCGATCTATCCGGCAAAACGCTCACCAGTTGTTGTCCTGCATCGGTGCACCTCCCTCGTTTCGGTTGGGCTGTCCGGGGGAATTCGGCGCCGCCGGTCTTATCGTCCGGACAACGAGGGTCGTCGCCGTCCCGGTTCGATTACGGTGTAGATCACCGACGGAAGAGGGTGCGTGGACGGACGACTCGGCGGCGCGCGGCGGCGGCTCAGGGCCTGGCACCTGTGGAGCCTGCCGCGACCTGTGCGGTCCTACGTCCTGGTCGTGAATCTCATCGCAATCCTCTCGACCGCCGCCACGGCTTGGCTGATCCCGGTGACCGGTACCGACCTGGTCCGGTTCGGCGTCTTGACCCTGTGCGCGGCCATCGCGATCGAGGGCACCCGGCAGATCGAACGCCAACGGGAGTACGACAGAGCACCGTCGGTCGCCTACGTCGACACCAAGGCGGTGTGGAGCGTCGCCGCCGTCATCGCGCTGCCGCCGGTGCTCGCCGCCGCGATGGTCGTGGTGACCTACACCATCGCATGGCTGCGGATCTGGCCACGTCAACGGCCGGTTCTCCCCCATCGGTGGATCTTCTCCGCCGCGACGGTCCTCTGTGGCACGCAAGCCGCCGTCGTCGTCCTCAGCCTCGGCATGCGCCACTACCCCGGTGCGCCCGATTCCGGGCTGCTCGCCGGACTGGGCGACCTCGCCGTCATCATCGTGGCCGCGGCCTTGCGGTGGGCGATCAACACCGCGCTGGTGATGATCGCGATCGCGCTCTCGTCGCCGCCGAAGTCGATCAGCGAACTGTTCTCCGGGTTCGGCGACCAGATCCTCGAGGCGGGCGCGCTCGGCCTCGGTCTCGTGACGGCCGTCGTCCTCGTACAGGCCAACCCGCTCGTGCTGGTCGGGGTCGTCATCGCGCTGGTCGCGCTGCACCGCGGGCTCCTGCTGACGCAGTACCGGCGCGACGCGCACACCGACGCCACCACCGGTCTCGTCACGAAACGCCGCTGGCGTCAACTGGCCGAAGAGCAGCTGGGCCGGACGCGTGCCGGACGCAAACTCGGCGTGCTGTTCCTCGACCTCGACAATTTCAAGACGATCAACGACACCTACGGCCATCCCAACGGCGACCTCGTCCTGCGCGCCGTCGGCGACGCGCTGCGCGCCGAGATCCGCGAACAGGACGTCTGCGGGCGGTGGGGCGGCGAGGAGTTCGCGATCGTCATCCCGGACATCCACGGCGAGGAGACGCTGCTCCACGTGGCCGAACGGATCCGGCACCAGGTGGCGGTGGTGTCGGTCGCGCTGCCCGATCGCGACACTGTACTGACCGATCTGACGGTGTCGATCGGCGGGGCGCTGTATCCGGCGGCCGACATCACCAGCGTCGACGACCTGCTCGTCGCCACCGACATGGCGCTCTACCGAGCGAAACAAGGCGGCCGCAACAGGGTCGAATTGGCTCCGCCCGCGCAGTAGTCTCCCCTCGTCCGGGGAGGCGATTCGCTCGGGGTCCGGTCGGTCTGGTGGTCGCTATCCAGATCCTGGTGCTGACCTCGCCGCGGGGGAACGGCTCGACTGGGGTTATGTCGATCAGCCGCCGCTGACGCCCTTGCTCGCGAGGATCTCCACCGACGTCTTCGGCGCCACTCCCGCCGGCCTGCGCGTGGTCGCGACGCTGTGCGCCGCCGCGACGGTGATCCTGCTGGCACTGGTCGCCCGCGAGTTCGGCGGGGGTCGCGGCGCAAAGGTCCTCACCGCCGCGATGACCGCGCTGGCGGCGTTCGTCGTGGTGGACGGGCACGTGCTGGTCTGGAGCGCGCTGGGCCTGGCGGTTCTGCGTCTGTTCCGCACCGGCTGGCTCCCCGCTGGGATCCTGCTCGCGCTCGCGGTGGCCGCGCCGGCACTGATCTGGCAGGCTGCGCACGATTTCACTTTGCTGACCGTGGCTTCCGGCATCAGCGAGGACGACGGCGCGGAGAACCGGATCCTGTTCGTGCCGATGCAGTTGCTCTATCTCTCCCCTCTGGTCGTGCCGGTCTGGATCGCCGGAGGACTCAGGCTGTGGCGCGATCCTGAGCTGCGCTGGGCCCGCTCACTGGTGCTGGGCGGAAAACCGTACTACTCGGCGCCCTTCCTGTTGCTGCTCGCGGCCGCCGGCGCCGAACCCTGTCTGCGCGGGCTCGACCGTGCTTGGCGCCGCGCTCTCGCCGTCGGCCTCGCTTTCATGGGCGCGGCCGTGTCGCTACGGGCTTCCCGCGGTGCACTCGGGGCATATGTCCTATGCGGACCGGGGCCCTCCGCCCGCTGACGCTGTCGGCCCGGTGGTCGCCGTGGGGCCGTACCTTCAGGCGTGGTTCATCGGATGCCGCGAGGCGGCCGTGCACGACAACGGGCTCGGAGTGGAGAACGAGGAGCAGGGAGTGCGAATTTCCTTTTGTGCGGGGACTTCCCGGCCTGGGTCTTCGCTGTGGGGCGAGTTGCGGAATTACTGCTGATCGGGCCGTTGCCGGAAACGGCGATTGGAGAATAGCGTTGCCGTGTAACGGAAACCTCTTGGAGCCGGAAACTGTCGGTGGTCGGTTGTAGCTTCTGCGTGTGGACACACACAACGCCACTGTGGCGCTACTCAAGGAAATCACCTCATCCGATCTGCTGCGGGAGGTCAACGCCGCACTGGATTCATTGGAGGACAAGGATGCTGTCGACGCCGCCGTCGCGGCCTCGGAAGGAATCGCACGATTGGAGGCGGTCCGGTTCCGCGCGCTCGCGCAGCTGAACCGGCACCGCGACGGGGCGTCGAGTGTGGTGCAGGAGGTCGCGTTCGCCCTGTCCGTTGTGGACGGTCACGCAGGCGCCTTGGTGTCCACGGCGGCGGCGTTGACCACCCGCCTGCCCCGAACACTCGGACTACTGGACCGGGGACAAGTGGGGGGCTACGGGGCGATGAAGGTCGCGACCGCGACCGCGTGGCTGTCGGACGACGACGCCCGCGCGGTGGACGAGGTACTGGAAGACCGGCTGCCCGGCCGGAATTCCGAGCAGATCCGGAAGGCGGCGAACCACGCGGCGATGCTGGCCGACCGTGACGGCGCCGCCCGACGCGCGGAACGCCACCGTGCCGGGCGCCGGTTGTCGATCCGGCACGGCGAGACCGGGGTCGCCTCGATCGAGGTCGACGACGGCCCGGTGGAGAAAGTCGCCGCCGCCTACACCCGGATCGATCGCGAGGCACGCGCGCTCAAGGCCGGCGGGGAGACCCGCACCCTGGATCAGCTCCGCGCCGACGTGGCCCTCGATCTGCTGTTGGGTGGCCAAGGCGGCAAGAGTGAACGGTGCGAGGTGTTCCTCTACCTGGACCTCAACACCTACCTCGGGATCAACGAGGATCCCGCCGAACTGGCCGGACACGGCCACATCCCGGCGTCGTTGGCGCGGCAGATCGCGTCCGGGCCGGACACGGTCCTGCGGCGGATCATCACCGACCCACTCTCCGGGCAGGTCCTGGATTTGGGTCGGGACCGGTATCGGCCTACGGCGGGGTTGGGCGAGTTCGTACGGGTACGGGACCGGGAATGCCGAAGACCCGGCGTATCTGCCACCGCCCCGCCCAAACCTGCGACCTCGACCACTCCCTGCCCTGGCAACACGGCGGCCACACCGCCGACACCGAACTGATCGACCTGTGCCGCCGCGACCACCGCCTGAAAGACGAACCCGGCTGGATCTATCGACTGGGTTCGGACGGCACCCTCACCATCACCACACCCACCGGACACAGCTACGACAGCACACCACCACCACTACACGAACCCCGCACTGAGGTTCCCCCCAAACCGTGGAGGCATGGACTTAGAGGATCATGAGTTGTGCCTGAGAAGCGAAGGAAGTTCGATGCGGAGTTCCGTGAGGGAGCGGTCCGGATCGT
>NZ_JBWKEC010000038.1:0-76074 GCF_056435645.1 Amycolatopsis sp. NPDC043889 | reverse complement strand
GCAGCTCCTCCCCCTAATCCACCAGCCCCCACTTGGTGCGGGGGGGGAAATGTTTTTGGGGGGGGGTCGATGTAGTTGTGCGGCACTGTCCGGGGGGGTGGGGGGTGGTTTTTGGGTTCCCACCCAAAAACCCCACCCACGACCACCGCGCCCAACGCTCTCCGCCGGCTATTCGCAGGGCGGGTAGATCACGTCGGTCGGCCGGGCGGAAGACGGGCCGTCGACCCGCCAGCCTTCGCCGTCGCGCACAAACCGGTACCACCGTTCGTCACGGCCGTAGCGCAGTTGCAGATCGCCCTGGGTGATCCGGTTCCGCCAGGTCTTGGGCTCTCCCGGCAATCCCGACTCGGCGAGGTCCGCCCTGGCCTGGGCGAGCGGCGCCTGCCCCGGCCGCCACGCCTCCCGGACCACCGCCATCCCGCCCCGGCCCGCCTCACGCCAGGCCTGCGCCCACAGGGCCAGATCCCGCACCGCCACCCCGGCCGCTTCGGCGAGTTCGGCGATCACATGCGGGTCACTCGCCGCCGCGCGGCGCGCGAGGTCTTCCTCGAACGACAGCTCCACTTCACGCTCGGGCCCCATGACCAGCAGCTCCCAGGCCCTCGCGGCGGCGTCGGCCGCCAGTTCGACGAACATTTCGCCGCTCCAGCCGGTGCGGTGCGGCGGGTCGACGTCGAGGACCGCGGGCGGTCCGACCGTGCCCGGGACGGCCGGCCGCGGCGGGAGCGCGGCGATCCGCCGGGTGTACGCGCGTTTCGGGTCCACTCCGGGCGCGGCGGGGGCGCGCACCCGCTTGCCCGGCTCGCTCGCGGGCGCGCGGCGGGACCTCAGTTCCGCGAGCACGGCCTCCCTCGGCCTGCCGCGCAACAGGAACAGCACGAACGGATCGGCGTCGACCTCGTCCGCGACCAGGTAGTACACCGCGGCGACGTGCTTGCACGGGTTCGCGCTGTCGGGACAGGAGCACTTCGGGCGCAGATCTCCGGGACCCGGCAGCAGATCCGCGCCGGCGGCTCGAGCGTCCTCGGCCAGCTCACCGGGCAGCTCGCCGTCGAGAAGGGCGGCGACGTGCCCGAGCCGGGAGCCGACCATCCCGAGCAGGCTCTCCCACTGCTGTCCGGTGAACGCCCGCATGTGGATGGTCACCCGGTACGGCACCGTCCGGCTGCCCTGCACCCAGGCCGTCACCTCGCCCTCGCCGACCGCGAGCTTGCTGACCGTGCCCTTGCGCGCGTACGTCCGCCCGCGCGGCAAGCGGTTCGGATCGAGTTTGGCGCGTTCCTCCAGGGCCTCGACCCACGCCTTACCCCACCACGTGTTGCCGAAGGTGCGCCGTTTCCGGCCGGTCATGCCGGGCATCACGTCTCCCCGAGCCGGACCAGGTCGGCCAGTTCGTCGTCGGAAAGCTCGGTGATCCAGTCCTCGCCCGCGCCGATGACCGCGTCCGCCAGCCCGCGTTTCGTCTCCAGCACCTTGGCGATGCGCTCCTCGAGCGTGCCCTCGGCGATCAGCCGGTGCACCTGGACCGGCCGGTCCTGCCCGATCCGGTACGCGCGGTCGGTGGCCTGGTCCTCGACCGCCGGGTTCCACCAGCGGTCGTAGTGGATCACGTGGGTGGCCTTGGTCAGGTTGAGCCCGACCCCGCCCGCCTTGAGCGAGAGCAGGAACACCGGCACCTCGCCGGCCTGGAACCGGGCGACCATGTCCTCCCGGACCTTGGGCGTGCTCGCCCCGGACAGCAGCATCGTCGGCAGCCCGCGTTCGGCCAGGCGTTTCTCCAGCAGGCGGCACAGCTGGACGTACTGGCTGAACACGAGCACGCTGTCACCCTCGTCGAGGATGACGTCGAGCAGCTCTTCGAACGCGGCGAGCTTGCCGGACCGGCCGTGCAGCACCCCGGGTTCCTTGAGGTACTGCGCCGGATGGTTGCAGATCTGCTTGAGCTCGGTGAGCAGTTTGAGCACCTGCCCACGCCGGGCCACGCCGTCCAGCTCGCGGATCATCGCGAGGTTCTCCCGGACCACGGCCTCGTACAGCGTCGTCTGCTCGGCGGTGAGCGGGACGAACCGGTCGGTCTCGGTCTTGCGCGGCAGCTCGGGGGCGATGTCCGGATCGGTCTTCTTGCGGCGCAACAGGAACGGCCGGACCGTCGTGGCCAGCCGTTCGGTGGCGGCGACGTCACGGTCGCGTTCGATCGGGCGGGCCACCTTGCGGCGGAACCCGTCGAGCGAACCGAGCAGACCCGGCGTCGTCCAGTCGATGATGGACCACAGTTCGGTGAGCCGGTTCTCCATCGGCGTCCCGGTCAGCGCGACCTTCGCAGCGGCCGGGATCTTCCGCAATTCCTTGGCGGTGGCCGAAAGCGGGTTCTTGACGTGCTGCGCCTCGTCGGCGGCGATCATCCCCCAGTCCACTTCGGACAGTGCTTCGCGATCGCGGCGGAGGACGCCGTACGTGGCGAGCACGACTTCGTCCGGCGCGACCTCGTCGAGATGCCGCCCGCCACCGTGGAACCGGCGTACCGGGATGTCCGGCGCGAACCGGGCGAACTCACGTTCCCAGTTGCCCAGCAACGACGTCGGGCACAGGACGAGGGTGGGGCCTTCGCCGAGGGGACGGCGGTGCAGGTGCAGGGAGATGAGCTGGATCGTCTTGCCGAGCCCCATGTCGTCGGCGAGGCAGGCGCCGAGACCGAGGCCGGTCATCGTCGCCAGCCAAGCCAGCCCCGCCTTCTGGTAGGGCCGCAGGGTGGCCTTCAGGTCCCCGGGTTGCTCGATCGGTTCCGCGGCGCTTTCCCGGATTCGCTGGAGCAGCCCCGTCAGCGCCGATGGCGCGGTGAACTCGACCTTTTCGCCGTCCAGCTCCAATTCGCCGGTGAGCGCCGCGGCCAGCGCCTCGGCCCCGGACAGCTTCTTCGCGCGGTGAGCACGCACCTTGGCGAGCAGGCGCGCGTCGACCTTGACCCATTTGCCCCGCAGCCGTACCAGCGGCCGCTTCGCCTCCGCGAGCGCCGTGACCTCGGCGTCGGTGAGGTCCTCGTCGCCGAGGCTCAGCCGCCAGCGGAACTGAAGCAGGCTCTTGAGCGTGAACTCGGGCCCGGTGACACTGCCAGGGGCCTGCGTCGCGCTCGCCTTCGCCTTGAGCTCGCCCGCGAAGAGGTCCTTCGGCCACTGCACTTCGATGCCGGCGCCGCCCAGCGCCGCGTCCCCGTGGGTCAGCAGGTCGACGACCTCGTCGTACTCGAGTGTCAGCCCGGTCGGCGCGGCGGACCGGAGCATGCGGCCGAGCGGCGCCCATGCCCTGGCGCCCCGGCGGAGGCCGAGCAGCAACTGCGTCTCGACCTGCTCGCCCATCCGTTCCAGCACCGCTTCGGGCGCGTCCCACAGCGTCGCCGCCTCGACGATCAGGCTCGGATCCGCGGCACTCCGCACCGCGAGGACCGCGGCGAACTTGGGTTCTTCTTCGGGGTTCTCGGGCTCGTGCACCTCCATGCGCAGGACGAGATGCGCGCCCTGCGCCTGCCGGGCGCTCAGTTCCGCCAGCCACGCGGCACCGTCCGGCCCGACCAGCGTCGGCTCGGTCGCGGCGAACGCCGGACCGCCCGCCGCGACGCTCGCGGCGGGCGTGCGGACCAGCACGTCCGCCGTCGCGTCCCAGAGCGCGCGGATCAACGACTCCGGCGAATGCAGGCGGATCCGCTTCAGCCCGGACAACGGCAGCGCGTGCGCCTCGGGAGGCAGCGCGGCGGCGAGCCCGCGCAGCATCTCCTCGTCGGCGACGTCGAGCGGCCCGACCCGCCACGAATCCACCCCGCCGGGTGAGGCCGCGGGCAGCAGCCTGCCGCGGGCGATGAGGTTCACCCCGGCTTCGGTGACGGCCGACCACGCGGCGATGGCCGGGCTCAAGTCGCCGTCCGCGGTGAGCAGCCGCGGAATCGCGCGCGACAACGGGACGAGTGCCGCGTCGACCTTCGTGCGCCGGAAGACCTTCCCCACCGGCAGCACGAGTTCGATCGCGGTGTCACCCGCTACGCCGTCTCCCCAGAGCGCCAGCACGCCGTCCCGCGGGGGATCCGAGGGGACGAAGGTGGCCTGGGTTCCTGTGCCGAACTCCACGCCCAGCACGCTAGAGCACCGGACCGACAGGCCGCGGGCGGCGGTGCTATGAAAGGTCCTTTCCTTGCAAATTTTGCAAGGAAAGGACCTTTCATAGCACGCGGAAGGGGTGTGACCGGGACTTTCACGACCCGGCTTTCAGGACCGGGGCAGCCCCAGCAACCGCTCGGCCGTCAGCGACAGCAGCACCTGAGTCGTCCCGCCCGCGATACTGAGGCACCGGGTCAGCAGGAACTCGTGCTGCGCGGGGTCGCCGGCGACGAGCGCGTTCTCCCCCAAAGCCTCCAGCGCGAACTCCGCCACAGCCTGCCGATGCCGCACACCCAGCAGCTTGCGCACACTCGACTCGGCACCCGGATCCTGGCCGTCGAGCCGCCGCAGCGTCGCCCGCAGGTCCAGGACCGAACACGCGCTGCCGTCGGCGATCAGCGCGCCGAGCCGCTCCCGATCGGCGTCGTCGCCCAGGGTGGCGAGCAGATTCTCGACCCCCTCCCCCACCGCCGATCCGCTCCCGAGGGCGACGCGCTCGTTCGCCAGCGTCGTCCGCGCGAGCCGCCAGCCGCCGTCGACCTCCCCGACCACCATCTCGTCCGGGACGAACACGTTGTCGAGGAACACCTCGTTGAAGACGGCGTCGCCGGTGATCTCGCGCAGCGGGCGCGTGCTGATCCCGTCCGCGGTCATGTCGACGAGGAAATAGGTGATCCCCTTGTGCTTCGGCGCGTCCAGATCGGTGCGCGCCAGGCAGATCGCCCAATCGGCTTCGCGCGCGAGCGAGGTCCACACCTTCTGGCCGTTCAGCAGCCATCCGCCGTCGACGCGGCGGGCCGTCGTGCGGAGCGACGCGAGGTCGGAGCCCGCCTCGGGCTCGCTGAACAACTGGCACCAGGTGATCTCGCCGCGCAACGTGGGCGCGGCGAACCGTTCGCGCTGTTCCACCGAGCCGTGTTCCAGCAGGGTCGGGATCGCCCAGGCGCCGATCACCAGGTCGGGACGGCGGATGTCCGCGGCGGCGAGGGCGGCGTCGATCCGCAGTTGCTCGGCCGCGGCGGCGCCTCTGCCGTACGGCGCGGGCCAATGCGGGGCCAGCAGTCCCGAATCCGCCAATGCGACCCGGCGTTCCGGCTCGGGTAAGGCGGAGATTTCGCCTACCAGGTCACGGAGTCCGGTGTCCTCACCGACGTCGACGCTCAACGTCCGGCGGTCGCCGCGCAGCGCGAGTTCGGCCGCGCGACGACGCCAGCGGGCGGAACCACCCAGCCATTGCCGCAGCGCCACCGCGCGCCGCAGATAGAAATGCGCGTCATGCTCCCAGGTGAATCCGATACCGCCGAGGACCTGAATGCAGTCCTTCGCGTTGGCCACGGCCGCGTCGAGCGCGTAGGCCGCCGCGGTCGCCGCCGCGAGGGCGTGCTGCGCCGGGTCTTCGGCCGCTCTCGCCGCGTCCCACGCGAGCGCGTCGGTGGCTTCGGCCCGGCACAGCATTTCCGCGCACAGATGCTTGATCGCCTGGAATGACCCGATCGGACGGCCGAACTGTTCCCGCACTTTCGCGTACTCGACGGCGATCCGAAGACACCATCGTGCGATCCCCGCGGCTTCCGCGGCGCCGAGTGTGGCGGCGTGGGAATCCACTGGCAGCGCCTCGAAAACCGCTTCGGGCCGCACCTTCGCGCACCGGACCCGGCCGACCGGCCGGGAGACGTCGAACGGCTCGCACCGCTCGATGTCCACTCCGGATGCTCCGGGTGGGATGAGCGCGGAGACGTCGCCGTCGGAGACCAGCGTCCACGCCGACGGGTGAACGTCGAGAGCCGGGCCCGACTGGCCGTCGACCACCGAATCCGCGATACGAAACCCGCCGCCCAGCACCACCGCCATCCTTTCGGTCCCGTCCGCGAGACCGGGCAGGATCTCCTTGACGGCCTGGGGAACCGTCGCGAGCAACGCGCCGCCCAACGCGGTCCCGAGGACCGGACCGGGCACGAGTGCTTCGGCCGCTTCGGCGAGCCCGGCGGCCAGATCGGCCAGCGTGCCGCCTGCGCCGCCGACGTCTTCGGGAATCGCCACGCCGAACAGGCCGAGTTCCGCCAGCCCTGGTGGCGGCTCGGTGATCCGGCCACTTCGGACGGTGTCGACGGGACGGGCGGAAGCCGCCCAAGCGCGGATCGACGCGGCCAGGGCCGCCTGTTCCTCGGTGAGCGCGATCGACACGGGTGAGACCTCCTCGCCGGACCTACCCGCGAGTGTAGAACGTGTTACAGTTTCTTGCCCAGTGGGTCACGTCTTGAACAGTTCGTCCGCTTAGGTACGCTACGCGGGGAAAGTGGAACAAGTTCCGAAGATCGGTTCGACGAAGGGGGACGTGGCGATGCCAGGGAAGGCCAAGGCACCCACGAGCGCGAAGGCGCGAAGCGGCAATGGTCTCTCCGCGCTGGGCGGCGAGGAACTCGGCTCCGCGGCACAACGCGACCGGCGGCGCCGCATCATCGACGCAACCCTCACCCTCGCCGCGAAAGGCGGGTACGACGCGGTCCAGATGCGCGCGGTCGCCGAGAAGGCGGACGTCGCGCTCGGCACGCTGTACCGCTACTTCCCCTCGAAGATCCACCTGCTGGTTTCCGGGCTCGCCAGGGAATTCGAACGCGCGCAGGAGAAACTCGACCGCGCGGCGATCCCCGGCGATACCCCGAGCGAACGGCTGATGTTCGTCCTCGGCCGCAACACCCGGCTGATGCAGCGGGACCCGCACCTGACCGAAGCCATGGTCCGCGCGTTCATGTTCGCCGACACGACCGCCGCCGCCGAGGTCGAGCAGGTCGGGCGGCTGATGGAGAACATGTTCGCCAAGGCCATGGGCATCGAGGACCCGACCGAGGCCGATCGCGACATCTTCCACGTCATCGCCGACGTCTGGATGGCGAATCTGGTCGCCTGGGTGACGCGTCGCGCGTCGGCGGCCGACGTCGCGAACCGGCTCGAACTGTCGGTGCACCTGCTGCTGGACAAGAACGTCTGAACGCTATGAAAGGTCCTTTCCTCGCAAATTTTGCGAGGAAAGGACCTTTCATAGCGCGCGCGAGGGCGGGTCAGGCGGTCAGCTTCGGCAGCACGTCCCGTCCGAAGGTCTCGATGAACGCGTCCTGGTTCCGGCCCACGTTGTGGATGTAGATCCTGTTGAACCCGGCGTCGACGTACTTCTGCAGCGCCGCGCGGTGCACGTCCGGATCGGACGAGACGACCATGCGGCCCTCGAAGTCCTCACGCCGCACCAGTTTCGCCATCTGCGCGAAGTCGAACGGCGAGCGGATGTCGGCCTTCGGGAACTTCATGCCGCCGTTGGGCCACTGGTCGAGCGCGTTGGCCCACGCCGTCTCGTCGTCCTCGGCCCACGACAGGTGCACCTGCAGCAGCTTCGGCATCGAGTCCGGGTCCTTGCCGGCCTTCCGCGCGCCGGTGCCGAAGTTGTCGAGGATCCCCGCCAGCTTCTCGATCGACGCGCCCGGCGTGATCAGCCCGTCCGCGAGCTCACCGGTCTTGCGCGAGGTGTACGGACCGGCCGACGCGATGTAGATCGGTGGCGGCTCGTCCGGCAGTGTCCAGAGCCGGGTGGTGTGCAGTTTGAAGAACTCGCCGCTGTGCTTGACGTCTTTGCCGGTGAACAGCTTCCGGATGATCTCGAGCGCCTCGAACATCCGCCGTACGCGCTCGGGTGCTTCGGGCCAGTAACCGCCGATGATGTGCTCGTTGAGCGCTTCGCCGGAGCCGATGCCGAGCCAGGTCCGGCCGGGGTACGTCGCCTCCAGCGTCGCCGCGGCCTGCGCGACCATCGACGGGTGGAGCCGGAACGATGGGCAGGTCACGCCCGGCCCGAGGTCGCCGGTGGTGTTCTCCGCCAGCGACGCGAGCACGCTCCACACGAACGACGCTTCACCCTGCTGAGGGACCCACGGCTGGAAGTGGTCGGCGGCCATCTGGCCGGAGAATCCGTGCTGTTCGGCCAGCGTCGCCAGCCGGATCGACTCGCGCGGCGAGAACTGCTCCAGTGCCGCGGCCAACCCGATTTGAACCTCAGTCACGCCTGCTGCCCCTTTCGAAAGCTCTCGGCGACCTTCGCGAACTGGTCGAGTCGTTCCAGTGTCGCCGCTTCGGGCTCGGTCGGCAGGAAGAGCGTCGCCTCGTCGACACCGCCCTCGGCCAGCCTGCCCAGCGCGTCCTCTTCCGGGGTGGCACCGAAGGCCGAGAACTTGAGGTCACTACGGCCCTTGTCCGCCAGCCACTGACGAGCCCGGCGAAGCTCCTCCGGCGGGGTGTGGGCGTGCGGCAGCCAGCCGTCGCCGTACTTGGCGATCCGCTCCATCGCCTTCTGCCCCGCGCCACCGATGTAGATCGGCGGATGTGGCTTCTGCACCGGCTTCGGCCACGCGAAGATCGGATCGAAGTCGATGTGCTCGCCGTGGAATTCGGCCTCGTCCTTCGTCCAGATCTCCTTCAGCGCCGCGAGTCGCTCGTCGACGAGCGCGCCGCGGGTGCGTGGATCGGTGCCGTGATTGCGCATTTCCTCCCGGTTCCATCCGACGCCGACGCCGAAGACGAACCGGCCTCGCGAGACCAGGTCCAGCGAAGCGACCTCTTTCGCCGTGTGGATGACGTCGCGTTGCTGCAGCAACGCGACGAACGGGTCCAAGGTCCGGTAGTACACGCGCGGCAGTTCGCCACCGCCCGGGTAGGGCGTTTCCCGGCTGACCGGGATATGCGAATGCTCCGCGATGTGGAGCGAGCTGAACCCGCGCTCTTCGGCGGCCGCGGCGAGGACGTCCGGTCTGCTGCCTTCATCGGTGATGAAGGCAGCGATTCCGATCTCCATGTCCAGCAACTACCCGGACACGCGCCGCGATATTCCCAGGCCGCTACACGTTTCGCCGGTACTGCCCGCCCACCTCGAAGAAGGCCTCGGTGATCTGGCCGAGCGAGCACACCCGCGCCGCGTCCATCAGGACACCGAACAGGTTGCCGCCCCGGGTCGCGGCCTCGCGCAGTGTCTTGAGCGCGACCTGCGCCTCGGCCTGGTGCCGGTGCTGGAAGTCCTCGAGCCGCTCCAGCTGCGAACGCTTCTCGTCCTCGGTCGCCCGCGCGAGTTCGACCTCGACGTCGTTTTCGCCGCCGTTCGGGTTGCGGAAGGTGTTGACGCCGATGATCGGCAGTGTGCCGTCGTGCTTCTGGCGTTCGTACAGAATCGACTCGTCCTGGATCTTGCCGCGCTGGTAGCCGGTCTCCATCGCGCCCAGCACGCCGCCGCGTTCGGAGATCCGGTCGAACTCCAGCAGCACGGCCTCTTCCACCAGATCGGTCAGCTCGTCGATGATGAACGAGCCCTGCAACGGGTTCTCGTTCTTCGACAGGCCCCATTCCTTGTTGATGATCATCTGGATGGCCATCGCGCGCCGCACCGAGCTCTCCGACGGCGTGGTGATCGCCTCGTCGAAAGCGTTGGTGTGCAAGGAGTTCGCGTTGTCGTAGAGGGCGCAGAGCGCCTGCAGCGTGGTCCGGATGTCGTTGAAGCTCATCTCCTGCGCGTGCAGCGACCGGCCGGAGGTCTGCACGTGGTACTTGAGCTTCTGCGAGCGCTCGTTGGCGCCGTAGCGCTCCCGCATCGCGACCGCCCAGATCCGGCGCGCGACCCGGCCCAGCACCGAGTACTCGGCGTCCATGCCGTTGGAGAAGAAGAAGGACAGGTTGGGCGCGAAGTCGTCGATGTCCATCCCGCGCGCGAGGTAGCTCTCGACGTAGGCGAAACCGTTCGACAGAGTGAACGCCAGCTGCGAGATCGGGTTCGCGCCGGCCTCGGCGATGTGATAGCCGGAGATCGACACCGAGTAGAAGTTCCGGACGCCGTGCTCGATGAACCATTCCTGGATGTCGGCCATCATGCGCAGGCTGAACTCGGTGGAGAAGATGCAGGTGTTCTGCCCCTGGTCCTCCTTGAGGATGTCCGCCTGCACGGTGCCGCGGACGTTGCGGAGCGCCCACTCGCGCAGTTCGGCGGCCTCGGCGTCGGACGGCTCGCGGCCGTGCTCGGCCTTGAACGCCGCCATCCGCTGGTCGATCGCGGTGTTGAGGAAGAACGCGAGGATCGTCGGCGCCGGGCCGTTGATCGTCATCGACACCGACGTGCTCGGCGAGGTCAGGTCGAAACCGTCGTAGAGCACCTTCATGTCTTCGAGCGTCGCGATGGAGACGCCGGAGGTGCCGACCTTGCCGTAGATGTCGGGCCGGGTGTGCGGGTCGTGCCCGTACAGCGTCACCGAGTCGAAGGCGGTCGAAAGGCGCTTCGCCTCGGAGTCGGCCGAAAGGAGCTTGAACCGCTTGTTGGTGCGGAACGGGTCGCCCTCGCCCGCGAACATCCGCGCCGGGTCTTCACCCTCGCGCTTGAACGGGAAAACGCCCGCGGTGTAAGGGAAGTAACCGGGAAGGTGCTCGCGGCGCAGGAACGACAGCAGCTCGCCGGACTCGGTGTAGCGCGGCAGCGCCACGCGCGGGATCCGGTTGCCGGACAGCGTGTCGCGCCAGAGCTGGGTGCGCAGTTCCTTGTCGCGGATCTTCACGACCAGCTCGTCGGCGCGGTAGGACTCGGCGAGTTCCCGGAACCGGGCCAGCAGCTTCGTCGTTTCACCGTCCACATCGGACTCGGCGGCGGCGAGCAGGCCGTCGAGCGCGTCGGTGCTCGCGTCGGCGGCGGCCAGCACCTCCTTGGCGGCGGCGAGGTGCTCGCGTTTGCGCAGGGCGGCGACCTGCTGCTCGGTCTTGGCGTGGTAACCCCGGACGGTCTCGGAGATCTCCGCGAGATAGCGCGTCCGGTTGGCCGGGATGATCGTGCTGGCGTCGGTGGACACCTTGCCCTCGACCTTCGGGAGCACGCCTGCCGAGACGGTCAGGCCACGCTCGGCGAGGGTGTCGCGCAGGTGCTGGTAGAGCGCGGTGACGCCGTCGTCGTTGAACTTCGCGGCGCTGGTGCCGTAGACCGGCATGTCCTCGGGCGAGGAGCTGAACGCCTCGCGGTTGCGCACGAGCTGGCGCGCGACGTCGCGGCGGGCGTCTTCGGCGCCGCGGCGCTCGAACTTGTTGATCGCCACCGCGTCGGCGAAGTCGAGCATGTCGATCTTCTCCAGCTGCGACGCCGCGCCGAACTCCGGCGTCATGACATACAGCGACTGGTCCACGTAGTCGACGATGCCGGCGTCGCCCTGGCCGATACCGGGCGTCTCGACGATCACCAGGTCGAATCCGGCGGCCTTGCACGCGAGGATGGACTCGGAGAGCCCGGCGGGGATCTCGCCGCTGGTGGTCCGCGTGGCGAGCGAACGGAAGTAGACCGGGCTGCCGTCGAGGCAGTTCATCCGGATGCGGTCGCCGAGCAGCGCTCCCCCGCCCTTGCGGCGCGACGGGTCGACGGCGAGCACGGCGATGCGGAGCTTGTCCTCCTGGTCCAGCCGGAACCGGCGGATCAGTTCGTCGGTGAGCGAGGACTTACCGGAACCACCCGTCCCGGTGATGCCGAGGACCGGCACCGTCCGCGACTTGGCGGCCTCGGTGATCTTGTCGAGCGCGTCCTGCGGCAGCGCCTCGCGCTGAAGCTGCGTGATGACCCGGGACAGCGCCGGGATGTCCCCCGAAAGCAGCTTGTCCAGCGAGCCGGGCGACTGCGCGGACAGGTCCGTGTCGCAGGCCTTGATCATCAGGTTGATCATGCCCGGGAGGCCCATCTCGTAGCCGTCCTCCGGCGAGAAGATCCGCGCCACGCCCCGGGAGTGCAGCAGGTCGATCTCCTCGCGGACGATGACCCCGCCGCCACCGCCGAACACCTTGATATGCCCCGCGCCGCGCTCGTTGAGCAGCTCGACCAGGTAGCTGAAGTACTCGACGTGCCCGCCCTGGTAGGCGCTGATGGCCACACCCTGGACGTCCTCGGCGATGGCCGCGGTGGCGACCTCGTCGACCGACCGGTTGTGCCCGAGGTGCACGACCTCCGCGCCCTGCGACTGCAGGATGCGCCGCATGATGTTGATGGACGCGTCGTGCCCGTCGAAGAGGCTCGACGCCGTCACGAAACGAACGGGGTTCACGGGCCGGTGCAGGTCGCTGCTCATCCCTCCAAAATACTAGGACTTCCTACTGTTTTAAACCCATCCACTCGCGTGATGGCGCTCTCACTCGTCCTTGACAGATCAACTCGCACCAGTATATTCAACCCAAGGGTTAAACAACCGATTGATTGAGCAGCGATGACCACTGATCAGCTCAGCGCCACGTTCGCCGCACTGGCGGACCCCACCCGGCGGGCGATCCTCGCCCGGCTGGCCACCGGCGAGGCCGGCGTCAACGAGCTGGCCGAACCCTTTCCGGTCAGCCTCCAAGCCATCTCCAAGCATCTCAAGGTCCTCGAGCGCGCGGGCTTGATCAGCCGGAGCCGGACCGCGCAATGGCGGCCCTGCCGGCTGGAGGCCGCCCCGCTCGGCGACGTCTCCGAGTGGGTCGAGCGCTACCGGCGCTTCTGGGAAGGCGGTTTCGACCGCATGGAAGAGCACCTCGCGGAACTGAGGAAAGGCGAACACAATGACTGAGACCGTCACCCTGCCGGAAGTCGTCTCGGCGGGCGAATGGCAGATCGCCCGAGACGCGTTGCTGGCCAAGGAAAAGGAGCTCACCCGCGCGGCGGACGCGATCGCCGCCGAACGGCGACGGCTGCCGATGGTCCGCTTCGACAGCACCTACGAATTCGACGGGCCCGAGGGCCGGGTCACCCTCCTCGACCTGTTCGAGGGGCGGCGGCAGCTGATCATCTACCACTTCATGCTCGCCCCCGGGCAGAAGGCGGGCTGCCCCGGCTGCTCGATGGTCGTGGACAACATCGGTCACCTCGCCCACCTGCACGCCCGCGACACCACGCTGTACGTCGTCGCGCCGGCGACACTGCCCGAGATCGAGCGGTACAAGGAGCGGATGGGCTGGACCGTCCCGTGGGTCTCGACCGCCGACGGCTTCAACCCGGACTGCGGCATCGACGGCGGGTTCGGCATCAGTGTCTTCCTGCGCGACGGCGACGAGGTGTACCGGACGTACTTCACCACCGGTCGCGGCGGGGACCAGCTGGTGGGAACGCTGCGATACCTGGACCTGACCCCGTTCGGGCGGCAGGAGGCCTGGGAGGAGTCCGGCCGCGGGACAGACGGCCCCGGGCACTGGTGGAAGCGGCACGACGAGTACTGAGCCCTGCCGCATTTAGTCCTCTGAATGCGCCCCGAGCGCATCCAGAGGACTAAATGCGGGAGGCATGTCGAGAACCCCGCGCCCGCTCCGACCCCTCGGTGTCCGGCGCCCGGAAGGCGGGCGCCACACCGGAGGGATCAAGCCATGCGCAAGCTCGTCTACGCCGTCCACACCTCGCTCGACGGCCGCATCGAAGGCCCGGAGGGCGAGTTCGACTGGACCACGATGGGCCCGGAGCTTTCCGCCCACTCCCAGGAACTGGTCGACCGCGCCGACACCTTCGTCTACGGACGACGGGTCTGGGACATGATGGCGTCGTACTGGCCGCAGGCCGAATCGATCTCCGACGACCCGCACGATCTGCGGTTCGCCCCGATCTGGAGGAAGACGCCGAAGATCGTCTTCTCCAGGACGCTGGAGAACGCGGACTGGGGCACCGAAGTCGTGGCGGGTGACCTCGCCGAACGCGCGGCCGAACTCAAGGGCAGGCCCGGTAAGGATCTGCTGCTGATAGGCGGGGCCGAGCTGGCCACCGCGCTCGCCGACCACGGCCTGATCGACGAGTTCCACGTCGTCGTGCACCCGGTGGTACTCGGCGGCGGCAAGCAGGTGTTCGCGGGCGGAGCGCGCACGGACCTGCGGCTGACCGGCACCCGGACGATGGACGGGCGCGCGGTACTGCTGACCTACGAAGCGAAGTGAGGTGAGGTGAACCCCCTGGGCGGCAGCCCCTACGCTGCCGCCGTCAGGTTCACCTCGCGTTGCTCGCGCGCAAGGCGATCCACTGCCGCATCGCGTACTCGACCAGCGTGATCAGTGTCTGCTTCGTCGACTCCCGTTCCCGGGCGTCGCAGCGGACGATCGGGATGTTGGGGTCGATCGACAGCGCTTCACGCACGTCGTTGATGTCGTGCTCGAGGATGCCGTCGAAGGTGTTCACCCCGACGATATAAGGCAGGCCCCGGTCCTCGAAGAAGTCGATCGGCGCGAACGAGTCGGCCAGCCGTCGCGTGTCGGCCAGCACCACGGCGCCGATCGCGCCGCGGACGAGGTCGTCCCACATGAACCAGAACCGCTGCTGCCCGGGCGTGCCGAACAGGTAGAGGATCAGGTCCGCGTCCAGGGAGACCCGGCCGAAGTCCATCGCGACCGTGGTGGTCGATTTGTTGGGCGTCTGGTCGAGGTTGTCGATCCCCCGACTGGCGTCCGTCATCATCGCCTCGGTGGTGAGCGGGACGATCTCCGACACCGAACCGACGAAGGTCGTCTTACCCGCACCGAAGCCACCCGCCACGACGATCTTCGCGGATGTCATGGTCGGGGGCGCGGTTTCCCGCGGTGCCTTAAAGCCGACGGAGTCCACTCAAAACCCTTTCCATCAACACCAGATGTGCCTCGGCGCCGTCATTGCCCGAAATCGTCTTGTGCACGCTGACCAGTCCCGCGTCCGCCGCGTCGCTGATCAGCACGCGCGCCACACCCAGCGGCACGCGCAGGGTCGCCGCGATCTCGGCGACCGAACGCGGGGTGCGGCACTCCTCGATGATCGAAACGCACTCGATCTGGTCCGCGGCGGCCGCGGGGAGGCTACCCGCGGCGACGTGGTCCTTGGTGGAGATGAGGGTCTCCAGCTCGAGAGCGTAGTTCGCCTTGGTCCGGCCCCCGGTGAGGGCATAGGGACGGACGATCGCCGTCTCTTCGAGCGGCGACGGCGCCTGCTCGAAGACGGCGGGCATGATGAACTCGCCGCTGGGCGGGCCCGGGTCGAAAAGACCACCTGGTCTCGGCCCGACGGCGCCTGCGCCGCTGTCGGGTGGAGAAGCAAGTGAGGTCACGCGGTCTCCTTGATCGGTCGGCTGCGGGACTGCCGATTCCCCGGTGGCGGGTGTTCCGCCCGCCCGGGAATCCTGAGGGTGCTTGTTCTTCTTGCGCTTCCGACGACCACGTCCCGAATCCAGGGTGAAGCCGTTCAGGACGTCGGCGAAGGTGCCGTCGTCCCGTGAACCGGCAGCATGGGCAGCCCCCGCGTACGGAGGCTGGTGTTCACCCGTCCCCGGCGGTTCGCCGAAGGATCCGGACCCGGTGCTCATCGGGACATCATCCCACCGGTTCGCCGATCAGCGACCCACCGGCGCCCTGCAATTGTGCGCGAAGTTCCGGGGTGAGGATCTGGCCGACGCGATCGACGAGCATCGTCATCTCGTAGGCGACCTGTCCGATGTCGCAGTTCGGGGCGGCGAGGATGGCCAGGCAGGAACCGTCACTGATGGACATCAGCACCATGATGCCGAGTTCCATCTCGACGACGGTCTCGTTGACCGCGCCCGCCTCGAAACATCGCGCGGCGCCCTGGGTCAGGCTGACCAGGCCGGACGCGACGGCGGCCAGCTGGTCGGCCCGGTCCAGCGGGAGCCTGCTGGACGCGGTGAGCAGGAGGCCGTCCGCCGACACCACCACGGCGTGCGCCACTCCGGGTACCCGCTCGGCGAAGTCGTTGACCAGCCACCCGAACTGGTTCTGCTGGGGCTGGGCCGGGTTCGGCGAGGTCATTCACCCTCCAGGGTTTCGTGGTTGGCTTCGGTCGCCTGGGCCGTGCGGTGCCGTCCGCGCTGGATGCCCTGCTGGAAACTGCTCAGGCGACCGCGCACGTCGTGCGCGTCTCGCTGTGGTCGGGGGGTGACCGCCCCGGCGGGCGGTCCCGCGCTGCCCGGGAGCAGTTGCTCCCCGCGACGGCGCCTGGGTAATCCTGCCGAAGTCATCAGCGAGGGCACGGACTGGGACACCGCTTGGGCCGCTTTCCAGCCTTCGTCGGAGCCGAAGTTCCAGGCGTCCGTCCGCTCGGCGGCGGCGACCGGTTCCGGTTCCGGGCTCGCTGCCTGCGGTTTCCTGCTCGGCAGCGCGGCGGGCGGGACCGCCGGACGCGCGGCCGTCTCCGGCGCCTTCGACGGCTCGGGCGCCGCTGCCTGCTCGACCTTCGCGTCCGGCTGGGCGGTGGCAGGCTTCGTGGCGACGGGCTCGGTGGTGGCCGGCGTGGCCTTGTCCGCCGCTTCCTTGCGTCCCCTCTTGACACCCTGCTGGAAGCTGCTCAGCCTGCCGCGCACGTTCGCCGGGTCGCGGACCGGCAGCTCCGCCTTGGCCGCGGGTTCGGCGGCCGGGATCGACGACGCCGCGCTACCCGGCAGAAGCTGCTCGCCCTTGCGGCGACGCGGCAACCCGGCCTGGGTGAAGGTCGACGGGGCATTCTGGGAGACCTCCTGCACCGTGCGGAAGGCCTTATCGCTGGCGAAGTCCCAGGTGCGGGCCTCCTGCTCGGCGGTCGGAGCGGGCTCGGCCGTCTTCTTCTCTTCGGGTGCCTTCGTCCCCGGCTTCGCCTTCTTGCCCGCGGGCTTTTCCGGAGCGGGCGCGGGCGAACGGAACCACGCCGAGAGCATCTCGTCGAAGATCGGCGTCGTCTCCGACGCGGTGGGCGGCGGCGGGGTCGCCGGGGCCGGCGGCGTGGTCGCCTGGTTCCACCATTCGCTCAGCGTGGTGTTGTTCTTGGCCTCGAACAGTTCCTTGCCGCTGGGCAGATCGCCTTCCGCCGGGGCGGGCTTCTCCGCTTCCTTGGCGACCGGCTCGGGCTCGGCGGCGGGTTCCGGTTCGGGGCGGCGGGGTTCCGGCGCGGGCGGCGGTGTCGTCGTCTCGTCCCGGGGAATCGGGCTGAACAGCGCCGTTCCCGAAATCTCCAGATCGGACGGCGGCCGCGACTCCTTGGGACCGTGCCCGTTGACCGCGGGCTTGGTGTGGCCCGCCAGATCGTTCGCCGACGGCCACCGCTCCCCACCTTGCGAGGGCACGCCCGGCATCGCGGGGCGCGAACCGTTCGTGGGCCGCTGGCGGCGGGGCAGGCCGCCCGGCTGCTGCGGCGGCAGCGGCGCGAGGCGCTGGGTGATCGGGCCGGTGGCGGGGCCGGGGTCTCCCCCGGGCGGGGCCATCACCAGGTCCGCCGGGACCGAGACGGTGGCGCGCACGCCGACGATGTCCTTGCCGCCGTGCAGCGAGACACCGATGCGGTGCCTGCTGGCCAGCCGCCCGACCACGAACAGGCCCATCCGGCGCGAAGTGGTGAGGTCGACGTTGGGCGCCTCGGTGAGCCGGGCGTTGGCCTCGGCGACCTCGGCCTCGTTCATGCCGATGCCCTTGTCGAGGATGTCGATGCCGAACGAGCCGTCTTCGACGAGCCTGGTCGCGACCGTCACCTGGGTTTCCGGGGCGGAGAAGGCCGTGGCGTTGTCCAGCAGTTCGGCGATCAGGCGCATCAGATCGTTGGCCGCGTACCCGACCAGCCGCACCGGCGGCGGATTCTGCACGGTGACCCGCTGGTACTGCTCGATCTCGGACACCGCCGCGCGCACCACGTCGGTGGCGGAGACCGGCTGCCCGGAGCGCCTGCCCGGCTCGGCGCCGGAGAGGACCATCAGGTTCTCGTTGTTGCGGCGCATGCGGGTGGCGAGGTGGTCCAGCTGGAACAGCGTGGCGAGCTGGTCTGCGTCCTCTTCGTCGCGCTCCAGCCGCTCGATCAGCTGCAGCTGCCGCTGCACGAGGCTCTGGCTGCGGCGGGAGAGGTTGACGAACACGTTGCTGTAGCCGGTCCGCATCGAGGCCTGCTCGGTGGCCAGGCGCAGTGCCTGGTGGTGCACCTTGTCGAAGGCCCTGGCGACTTCGCCGATCTCGTCGTCGCCGCCGACCGGGACCGGCCGCACGTCGGTGCCCTGCGAGCGCCCCTCCTGGATGTTGCGGACCGCGTCGGGCAGCTGCTTTTCGGCGACGTCGAGCGCGCTGGCGCGCAACACCTTCAGCGAGCGCAGCAGCTGGCGCGTGATGAGGAAGACGACGGCGACGGCGAGCACCATCGCGCCGAACAGCAGGACCGCGAGCAGGCCCGCGCCGCTGCTGGCGTCGTCGACCAGTTCGGCCGACACCGCGCTCGTCTCGGCACCGAATTTGTTCGCGACCTCGCCGACCTTGCCGATCACCGCGGCCGAGGCGTCGGTCCAGCCCTGCGCGGACAGCGAGCGGAAGGCTTGCGGGGACGGGGTTCCCTGTTCACCGAGGGCGGTTTTCGCGAGCCTGTCACGGTTTTCCATCGCTTGGCCGGTGACGGCGGCGCTGAACTCCTGGCGCTGCTGTTCCGAAGCGGCGGCACGGAAGTCCGTGAGGCGGTCGGCCAGCCGGAGTTCGGCGGTGCGCACCTGGTCGAGCTCGCTCGGCGCGAGACTCGACCGGGCGATGCCGAAGGAGACCAGAGCCTGGCTCAGCGAGAGCTGTTCCTTCATCATGGCGAGGTCGTGCAAGGCCGTGGGGGTGCCACCGAGGACGTCCTGGCCGGCACCGGCCGCCAGCGCGGTGTCGAGAGCGAGCAGCGCGGTGGTGACGTCGGTGTACTCACCGATCGCCTGGACGGGGTCGAGCTGTCCGGACGAGGCCCGCTGCCGGATGTCGGGCAGCCTGTCGAGCTGAGCGGCGGCCGCTTCCCGCGCCTGACGGAGCGACGGCTCGTTCTCCACCGCCCGGGTCGCGGCGGCGCCGTAGAGAGGGATGGCGGTGTCGACGTCGGCGCGGGCCGAGGCGAGCTCGAGGGTCCCGCCGACGGTGCCGGCGGTCAGCCCCGCGGCGGACTGGGTGCGTTCGCGGCCGAGGCCGTCGGCGAGGGTGCGGATATGCCCGCTCAGCGCGACGAGCCGGTCCAGCCGCTGGTAGCCGTCGGACCGGCCGACCTGGCCGGCGATGGTGGCGATGCCCAGTGCGAGCGCGATGAGGATCGGCACCAGCGTCACGGCCGACAGCTTCACCGGCAGGCTCCAGTCCCGCCAGCGCACGAGCGTGCGCCAGCCGGTGGCCCACCGAGATGGCCGGGGAGTGCGTCCCAGCAGCTCCCCGACAGGCACTTGGCCTTCTCCTGCAACGGTCACGTAGGTGACTCCCTGTCCGGCGTCCTGGCACGGTCTGAGGCGCCCGTTCCCGTGAGGTACCTGCCTGCGGGGAACTCGGCCCCGGTCTGACCGCGTGATCGATCGCGACCTGAGGGACCCCGTCCGGGGATCCGGGTGTCCCCAGGAACCCCGGTCCACCTCAGGAGTTCTTGCACCTGCACGTGCAGGTCGCAACCTGCGAAGTGCATGGTCGTCGAGATCAACTTTTCTTTGCCAATCGATCACTGCGGGTCAGCCGGGCCAAAGAATCGTACACCAATCCCGGTGCCGTCAATTCTGTTCAGTACACGGCTGCTGACCAGCGAAAAGCGTGCGTCCGAACGATCTACCGGGCCGGAAAACCGCTCGCGCGTCACAAACGAGGGAATTCCGGTTACGGGTTGCGTGGATGCACAGGGTGCCCTAATCACCCGATCAGCCTACGTACGGTAGCCGCGTCGCCCGGTCGAACTACTTTCCGTGCCCCCAAAGGGTGGGTCAAGCCCAAATATGTGCCCGATGTTGTGGCCTTGCCGCCCAAGCCGGTTCGATATCGCCCCGACATGGTGATTTCTTTCGATACACCCGATGCGGCGGGGGATCTTCCCCGGTCCGGGATGGCGGGCACGGTATCGGAACCCGCCCTGCCCTGGTAGCGAAACTACGATCTGTCACCAGAACGAGGGACAGAGCGTGGTCATCATCCGTCGTTTGCCGCAGTGGGCCGTTCGGGCGACGACCGCGCGTGACAACCCGGCTCACTATGACGAGTGATAAACCCGGTTTCATTCCGGCCGAAACGATTTCCCGAAACACTAATGGAAGGTAAAACCGAATACCGGCTCACGCCTTCGCGGAACCGGGGTCGCCTATTCAGAGCAGGTGAAGCCGTAGATAGTATGTGCGCTCCCCGTACCGCGCCACGGATGCAAGCCCCGGAGGAACCCATGCCCGACGTCGCGCGTCCTTACGCGGCGAGCAACGCCCTGGAGGACACCGGGCAGATGCCCGCGCTGTTCGTCCGCGAGCGCCAGCCCACTCCCCCGCCACCGCGCGCCACCGGCCCGGACTACGACCGGATCCAGCACGGCAAGGAGTTCGTCGCGCTGCGCAAGACCTTCCGCCGGTTCGTGTTCCCGATGAGCCTGCTCTTCTTCACCTGGTACATGACGTTCGTGCTGCTGGCGGCCTACGCGCACGACTTCATGAGCCGGAAGGTATGGGGCGAGGTCAACGTCGGCATGCTGCTCGGGCTCGGCCAGTTCGCCAGCACGATCCTGATCACGATCGCCTACCTGAAGTTCACGAACAAGCGGCTCGACCCCAAGGTCGAGGCGCTGCGGGCCTCCGTCGGGGCGGGTGAGCGATGAGCATCCCCGACAACAACCCGGTGCTGAACATCGCGGTGTTCGCGCTCTTCGTCGCGATCACCCTGTACGTCGTGTACCGCGTCAGCACGCGTAACTCGTCCACTTCGGACTACTACGCGGCAGGCAGCGCCTTCACCGGGCGACAGAACGGCATCGCACTTTCGGGTGACTTCCTCTCGGCGGCGTCGTTCCTCGGTATCGCCGGGGCGATCGCGATCCACGGCTACGACGGCTTCCTGTACTCGATCGGGTTCCTCGTCGCGTGGATGGTCGACCTGCTGCTGATCGCGGAGCTGCTGCGCAACACCGGCCGCTTCACCATGGGCGACGTGCTGAGCTTCCGGATGAAGCAGCGCCCGGTCCGCGCCGCGGCCGCGACGTCGACCCTGGTGATCTCCTTCTTCTACATGCTCGCGCAGATGGCGGGCGCCGGCGGCCTGGTGGCGCTGCTGCTGGACATCCACGGTGGTATCGGCCAGGCGCTGGTGATCGGCGTCGTCGGTGTCGTCATGGTGCTGTACGTGCTGGTCGGCGGAATGAAGGGCACCACGTGGGTGCAGATCATCAAGGCCACGATCCTGTTGCTGACCGGTGCGCTGATCACCGTGTTCCTGTTCGGCAAGTTCGGCTTCAGCTTCTCGAACCTGCTCGCGGCCGCCGCCGACAACAGCCCGCTCGGTGACGAACTGCTGGAGCCGGGCGGCTCGTACGGCAAGAGCGAGGTCACGAAGCTCGACTTCGTCTCGCTGGCACTGGCCCTGGTCCTCGGCGCCGCCGCGCTCCCGCACGTGCTGATGCGCTTCTACACGGTGCCGAACTCGCGCGAGGCGCGACGCTCGGTGGTGTGGGCGACCGCGTGCATGACGATCTTCTATCTCTGCACCCTGGTCATCGGTTTCGGCGCGGCCGCGCTGGTCGGCCCGGAGGCGATCAAGAACGCGCCCGGCGGGGAGAACTCGGCGGCGCCGCTGCTCGCGCTGAACATCGGCGGCACCCTCCTGCTCGGCATCGTCTCGGCGGTGGCCTTCGCGACCATCCTCGCCGTCGTCGCCGGGCTGACGATCACCGCTTCGGCGTCCTTCGCGCACGACGTGTACGCGAACATCTTCAAGCGCGGCAAGGCCGAGCCGGCCGCGGAGGTCCGGGTCGCCCGGCTGACCGCGGTCGCCGTCGGGGCGCTCGCGATCGTGGGCGGCATCCTGGCGAACGGGCAGAACATCGCGTTCCTGGTGGCGCTGGCGTTCGCCGTCGCGGCGTCGGCGAACCTCTCGACGCTGCTGTACTCGCTGTTCTGGAAACGCTTCAACACCACCGGCACGCTGTGGGGCATCTACGGCGGGCTGATCGCGAGCCTGGTGCTCGTGTTCTTCTCGCCGGTGATGTCCGGGGCCGCGGACTCGATCATCAAGAGCGTCGACTTCCACTGGTTCCCGCTGAAGAACCCGGGCCTGGTGTCGATCCCGTTCTCGTTCCTGTGCGGGTTCGTGGGCACGTTCGTCGGCCGGTCGAAGGCCGATCCGGTCAAGCACGCGGAGATGGAGGTGCGGTCCCTCACCGGGATCGGCTCCTGACCCGCGCGCCATGAAAGGTCCTTTCCTTGCGAAATTTGCAAGGAAAGGACCTTTCATGGCATCCGGAGACCGTCCAGCACGATCGCGAGAAGCCGCTTCGTGTCCTCCTCCGAAGCCTTGCTCGCGGCCGAGCCCAGCCCATGGCCGAGCCGCAAGATGTCGACGCCCGCGACGTCGGGCCGGAGCACACCCTCGTCCTGAGCCGCCTTCACGATCGTGTCAGCAGCGGCCCGCAGGCGTGACTGGCACCAGCCGAAGACTTCGGAGCCCGCGTCGACGGACGCCTTCAGCGTCATCGCGAGCCCATGCTTCTCGACAACGTAGATGACGTGCGTGGCCAGCCAAGTCTCGAGTGCCTTGCCCGGCGGCAATTCGTCGAGCAGGTCGTACGCCTGCTGCGCCAGCCCGTCGATCTCGTCGCGGTAGACGGCCTCGATCAACTTGTCGCGCGTCGGGAAGTGCCGGTACAACGTGCCCGCGCCGACACCGGCGCGTTTGGCGATGTCGTCGGCGGGCACGTCCACGCCGTCGGCGGTGAACGCCTCCTTCGCCACGGCCACGATGCGCTCGTAGTTGCGCCGCGCGTCCGCGCGCATGGGGCGGGCCGGATCGGCCGTGACCATCTGCACCTCCTCGGCGACGAAAACGGAGACGTTCTCCGAATTCACTTGCGTAAGCGGAGACGGTCTCCATATCATCGCTCACGACCTCAAGTGGAGAGTCTCTCCGCTTCATCTCGTTACGTCTTCGGAGTATTCCTTGACCGAGCGAACCCTGCGTGCCGAGCCCCGGCCCGAACCGGCCGAGGCCCCGCCACCTCCGCACCGGCTGGTCCTCCCGATCATCCTGACCTGCCAGCTCATGCTCATCCTCGACGCGACGGTGATGAACGTCGCGCTCCCGCGCATCCAGTCCGAACTCGGCTTCACCGATACTGGCCTGTCCTGGGTGATGACGGCGTACAGCCTGGTCTTCGGCGGCTTGCTGCTCCTCGGCGGCCGGGCGGGCGACTTGTTCGGCCGCCGCCGGACGTTCGTCGTCGGCGCGGCCGTGTTCACCGCCGCCTCCCTGCTCGGCGGCCTCGCCGGTTCGGCGGAACTGCTGATCGCCGCCCGGGTCGCGCAGGGCTTCGGCGCCGCGCTCGCTGGGCCGAGCACACTGGCGCTGATCACCAGCACGTTCACCGAAGCCAAGGCACGAGTGCGCGCGCTGGCGTTGTTCTCGGCGATGTCCAGCAGCGGTTTCGCGATCGGCCTGCTGCTCGGCGGGCTGCTGACCGAATGGATCTCGTGGCGTGCGGCGCTGTACATCAACGTCCCGTTCGGGCTCGCGATCGTGCTGCTCACTTCCCGGTACGTCGCCGATCCTCCACGACGGCGCGCCCGGCTGGATCTTCCCGGCGCGTTCACCGGCACCCTCGGCGTCGGCTCGCTCGTGTTCGCCTTCACCCACGCCGCTTCGCACGGCTGGGGCGACATGATCACCCTCGGCAGCCTCGCCGCCGGGGTGACGCTGCTGGCCGCGTTCCTCACCATCGAGACGAGGGTGCGCGAACCGCTGATCCCCCTGCGCCTGTTCGCCGAACGCGACCGCGCCGCGGCCTACGTCAACTTCTTCCTCGGGCCGATGGCGATGATGTCGATGTTCTTCTTCCTGACCCAGTTCCTGCAGGACATCGCGGGTTTCGCCGCACTGGAGACCGGCTTCGCGTTCCTGCCGATGGCGGTCTGCATGTTCCTGCTGAGCAGGCTGATCCCGAAGCTGCTCCCCCGGTTCGGACCGAAGCCGCTCGCGCTGACCGGGACCGCGCTGATGACCGGCGGGGTCGTCTGGCTGACCACCCTGACCACGGACAGCGGCTACTTCTCGCATCTGCTCGGGCCGATGCTGCTGATGGGCGTTGGCGCCGGGCTGGCATTCTCCCCGCTCAGCGTGATCATCATGGCGACGGTGCCCACCGACGACGCGGGTGCCGCCGGCGGCGCGCTGCAGACGTCGCAGCAAGTCGGGGCGACATTGGGGCTGGCGATCCTGATCACCGTGTTCGGCGCGGCGACCCGCACGCCGTCCGGGAGCCCGGCGGAGACTGCCGTCGCCGGGATGACCGCGGCGTTCACCGCCGCGGCCGTCGTGACGGCGGTGTCGTTCCTGGTGGCGCTGACCTTCCGGCGCCGGCTTAGAGCTTGACGCCCGCCTGGACCTTGTGCGTGACCTTGCGCTCCATCACGAACGAGAAGAACGGGATGCAGCCGGCGATCAGCACGAGGAGCGTGCCCTTCATCGACCAGCGGGCCTTGATCGCGAGGTCGACCGCGAGCAGCAGGTAGATCAGGTAGAGCCCACCGTGGACCATGGGGATCATCTTCACGAACTGGGGAAGTTCCACGCGGAAGACGTACTGCAGCAGCATTTCGACGACCAGCCCGAGCAGGGCCACACCGGTGGCGTACGCCGCGACGCGGAACCGGATCAGCGGTCCGCCCAACGAGACCGGGCGGGCCGGGGCGGCGTCGTCAGTTCGGGTGGTCATAGGGTCTCGAACCTCTCTGGGGACTACTTGTCGCGGGCGTTGAGTTCGCGCAGGTACCTGTTGTACGCGGCGAGCTCGTCGTCCTCGGGGGGCGGCGGCGCCGGAGCCCGTCGCTGCCGGGGAGCGGGCACTTCGGGGACGGCGGTCTCGGCCACCGTCTCCTGGGCGTCGGCCTCGGCGGCGCGACGGCGGAGCTTGCGGATCCGCCAGAACATGAAGGCGGGGAACAGTCCGAACAGCGGCCACTGCAGAACGTAGCCGAGGTTCTGGAACGTCCCGCTGGCCGAGGAGAACCGCTCCCACTGCCACCACGCGAGCCCGCAGCACAGCGCCAGGCTCACCAGGCAGACGCCGGCGATGCCGAGACGGCGCAGGGTGACGGACGAAGCGGGCACATATCGACGCTAGCACTGGGCGCGCGGCGAAACATCGCCGACCTGGGCGCTCGGGACCTTGGTCCCGAGCCGCGACCTCGCGCGTGAGGCGAAGGTGTCGTGAGTGAGTTGGGGGCGTGCCGCCGGTGCACAGATGGCGGTTCGCGTGACCGGATGGACGACACACGTGATTGAACGGACGCGCACACCGGTCCGTGAAGGCCTCCTTACCTACCCTGAAGGTAGTGAAGGAGGCCCTCACTACCCACCGATGTGACGCCTTGTGACGCTGGGACAACCGTGACGCCAGGAAGCCTTCACAGAACGATCCGACCGGGCCGAATCGCTCACGAACGCGAGGCGACGGCCTTCGCGTAGTCGTCCGCAAGCCCGAAGACCTTCTGCGCGTACTCGGTCGAGTTGTTGTACGACAGGATTCCCTGCCACCACCCCGATGCGGCCGACATGTCCCGGTTGTTCACGCACAGGTACCGCGCCGCCGCCAGCGTCGCGTCGTCGATCTGCTGCGGGTCGCCGAGGCCGTCGCGGTTGCCGTCGGCGGCGTACCGGCGCCAGGTGCTGGGGATGAACTGCATCGGGCCGACCGCGCGGTCGACGGCCGCGTCGCCGTCGAATTGGCCGCCGTCGGTGTCGCCGATCGCCTTCACGCCGGGCGATCCGTCGAGCGGGACGCCGATGATCGGCTTCGACGGCCGTCCGTCCTGGCCGAGGACGGCGCCGCCGTACTGACCGTGGTTCGACTCGATCCGGCCGATACCCGCCAGGGTCGCCCACGAGATCTTGCAGTTCGGCTGCATCTGGCGCATCGCCAGCTCGGCGTTGCCGTAGGCGAGCAGCGCCCTCGCCGGGATGCCGGTGGCCTGCGCCGCCCGCTCGGTCCAGGCGGTCAGCGGGTCCTTGCCCGGCTTCGGTTGCGCCTGCTGCGGCGCGGTCTGCTGGGCGGCGCCGCCCGCGAGGGTGGCGTTGACCGGGGCGACCGAACCGGGTTTGACGTCCGCCGCCTTGACCTGCAGCGCGGGGATCTCCATCGTCGTGGGGCTCGCGACCGGGGCGGACGCCTTGGTCACCAGCCAGATCCCGCCGCCGGCGAGGCCGAGCACGGCCAGCACGATCACCAGCCTGCCGAATACGGCGGCGCCCACCCCGCGGCGTGGCGGAGCGGGCGTGGCCGGGTCGGCGACGAGCTCGTCGTTTTCCGGGGTGGTGCGCACGAAGCGGGTCCTCCAGCGTGGGCGGCGATCACGACCGATGCTCGAACAACGAGCCCGCGCAGGTTAGCGTTACGCGGTCGCCGGAATCGCCCTTGCCACGCCGGTTCACCCGCGCGTGCGAGAAGTTCTCATCAGGCGGACTTCTGCTGCCTCGCCAGCCGCGCCACGCACCAGGCCGGGGCGCTGCCGCGACGGAGGTGCTGCAAAACGGTCATCGGGCCGAGACGGCGGCTCAGGTCGGACGGGGCGAGCCCGGCCGCGCGGTAGTCGAGCGCACGCTGGTCGAGCGGGCTGATGCCGGCGTCCCACCAGGCTTCGGCCTCGGCGACGCCGCCGACCATCTGCCACCAGCCGGCGGCCGCGACGAGCAGCTCCTGCGGGACCTCCGGGAGACGACGGCGCATGGCGTCGAGGTAGCCGGGATCGGCGGCCTCGACCGGCGCCCAGCGCCCCTGGCCGGACTGCTGACGCTGGCCGGGGATTCCGGGAGCCTGCCTCGGCACATCGGCCAGCCACGCCGACGCGATGCGATCGGCTTCCTGCTCCTCGGGGGTCTGCTCACGCTCGGCCGCCCACTGCCGGATCAACGCATCGACTCCGGGATCTCCGGTCATCCCTGCCTCCTCATGATTCCCCGACTGACAAGCCCTGACTTACTTGCCCGGCTGAAAGTTCCGCTGCCGTGAGGCTTGCACCTGCGGAAACTCCTCGCCCAGGAGGCCGGCTCCGGCGCCTGGAGGACCAACCGATCACGCAATGTGAGCACCGTAGGGGCGCGGAGGTCTTTTCCGCCAGAGCTTCCAGGGCACGAATTCGTCGACCAGCGGGTTTTCGGGGGCAATCCACCCGGATGGTCGAGTCATCCGACCGAAATCCGAGACGGGTGACGCTGAGTGATAACCGCTGGTGACTGTGCACAGCGATCACCGGCATCACCAGGGACGCCGGTGATCGCCGCGATGGGTCAGGAGAAGAGGCTCCGGACGAACGTCACGATGGCTTCGGCACCGGACCGGAGCCAGCCGAGCGCGGTGTGGACGGCGTCGGCGGATTGCGTCGGCCTGCTGATCAGAAAGAAGAGCACGAGCGCGACGACGGCGATCACAACGAATTTCTTCAAGCCGGGCGACATGGCTCCATCCCATCACACCGTAGTGTCCAGACGATGACTCCGCGCGCACTGCGGACTTTGTCACCACTTTAAGGAGAATCGGGCCCTGTTGCCCACCCGGTTTCCCCGAGGGAGCGATCGATGAGCGAAAACGTTCTTGTCCACCGGGAGGGGCCGGTGACGACGATCACGCTGAACCGCCCCGAGTCGCGCAACGCCGTGGACGGTCCGACGGCGAACGCTCTGGCGGACGCGTTCCGCGCGTTCGACTCCGACGAACAGGCCGCGGTCGCCGTCCTCACCGGTTCGGGTGACGCCTTCTGCGCCGGAGCCGATCTGAAGGCCGTCGGCACCGGCCGCACCAACTCGCTCAGCCCGGCGGGTGACGGGCCGATGGGCCCGACGCGCATGGCGCTGTCGAAGCCGGTGATCGCCGCGGTCCGCGGGCACGCCGTCGCGGGCGGCCTGGAACTGGCGCTGTGGTGCGATCTCCGGGTCGCCGACAGCACTGCCGTGTTCGGCGTGTTCTGCCGCCGCTGGGGGGTGCCGCTGATCGACGGCGGCACGGTGCGCCTCCCCCGGCTGATCGGGCATTCGCGGGCGATGGACCTGATCCTCACCGGCAGGCCGGTGGACGCCGACGAGGCGCTCGCGATCGGGCTTGCGAACCGGGTCGTGCCGGATGGCGAGGCCCTGGCGGCCGCGCAAGCGCTGGCACGCGAACTGGCCGCGTTCCCCCAGGCGTGTCTGCGCGCGGATCGCAAATCCGCGTACGGCCAGTTCGGACTGACCGAGGACGAGGCGATGCGCGCCGAGTTCTCGAACGCGCTGATCGGCGGAGGGCTCGCCGAGGAGGCCGTCGCGGGCGCGAGCCGGTTCAGTGACGGCGCGGGGCGTCACGGCAGTTTCGACGGCCCACGGCTCTAGGGTCTGTCGGATGACAGAAACCGGAGTCGCGCTCAGACCGGTCTACGAAGACGACCTGCCGATGCTGGAAGCGCTGACGAACGATCCGCGGGCCGCGGGCACGTTCGAATGGCACGGCTGGCACGACCCGCACTTCCTGCGCCGCCGCTGGGCCGAGACCGGCATGCTCGCGGCGGACAACGGGATGCTGATGATCGAGCTCGACGGGCAGCGGCTCGGTTTCGTCTCCTGGCACAAGACGAGGACGGGCTCGACGTCGTACTGCTGGAACGCCGGGCTCGTGCTCGTCCCCGAGGCACGCGGCCACGGCTACGGAACCGAGGCGCAGCGGTTGCTGGTCCGCTACCTCTTCGCGCACACGCAGATGAACCGGGTCGAGGCGTCGACGGAGGCGGGCAACCTCGCCGAGCAGCGCTCCCTGACGAAGGCGGGCTTCACCCGGGAGGGTGTGCTGCGCGGCTACGGGTTCCGGGACGGCGCCTGGCGCGACCACATCCTCTATTCGGTGGTGCGATCGGACCTGGGCCCCGCGAATGGGAAGGCCGGTTAGAGCCGATCGTGTCTTGGCTACCTACCGCCGACGCGCGTGGCAGGATGGACGACTCGCGGCGGGGCCCGGCCACGGTCGTGTCGTCCCACCAATCACGCGTGTCGTCCGCCGGATCACGCGTGTCGTCCGGTAGGTCACGTGACATCGTCGGTGCGGTCTCGTGAGTGGTAAGGACGGTTAGAACCGTCCTTACCACTCACGAGGCCGATCACTAAGCGATCGTCCCGGCGGCCCTGAGCCGTTCGATCCCCTCGGCGTCCACGCCGAGTTCGGCGAGGACCTCGGCGGTGTCGCCACCCTTGGGCCGAGGCGGTTCCGGCGTCTCGGCCGGCGTGCGGTCGAACCTCGGCGCCGGCGCGGGCTGCAGCATGCCGCCGACGTCGATGAACGTCTTGCGCGCGACGTTGTGCGGATGCGACGGCGCCTCCTTCGGGGAGAGCACCGCCGTCAGGCACGCGTCGGTGCCCTCGGCCTTCGCGACCAGCTCGTCGCGGGTGTGCTTCGCGACGGCTTCGGCGACGATCTTGCGCAGCTTCGGCCACTCGTTCTTGTCGACGTGGACCGGGGTCTCCTCGGGGTCGAGGCCGAGCACCTTCACCAGGTCGCCCCAGAACCGCATCTCGATCGCGCCGATGGCGACGTATTTGCCGTCGGCGGTCTCGTAGGTGTCGTAGAACGGCGCGCCGCCGTCGAGCATGTTCTCGCCGCGCCCACCGGACCACAACCCGGAATCCAGCAGCCCGTGCAGGCTGGTGGTCAGCAGCGCCGCACCGTCCACCATGGACGCGTCGACCACCTGTCCCTTGCCGGACGTCTGGCGTTCGAACAGCGCCGCCAGCACACCCATGGCGAGCAGGAGGCCACCGCCGCCGAAGTCACCGACGAGGTTGAGCGGCACCACCGGCCGCTGCCCGGCGTGCCCGATGGGTTCGAGCGCGCCGGAGATGCCGATGTAGTTGATGTCGTGCCCGGCGACGGTCGCCAGCGGGCCGTCCTGGCCGTAGCCGGTCATCCGGCCGTAGACCAGCCGCGGATTGCGGGCGTGGACCTGTTCCGGCCCGATGCCCATCCGCTCGGCGACGCCGGGGCGGAACCCCTCGATGAGCACGTCGGCGTCGTCGGCGAGTTTCAGCACCAGTTCGACGCCCTCGGGGGTCTTGGTGTTGATCCCGATCGACCGCCTGCCGCGCGCGAGCGGATCGTTCGGGAACCCGATGACGTCGTTGCCCGGTGTCGCCCGGTCGATCCGGACGACCTCCGCGCCGAGATCGGCGAGGATCGTGCAGGCGAACGGCGCCGGGGCGAGCCCGGCCAGTTCGACGACCTTGAGCCCGCTGAGCGGGCCGGCCTTTTTCGCCACGTTCTTCCTTCCTACGCCAACGGTTTCTCAGAGCGTGCGAGAGATGATTTCCTTCATGATCTCGCTGGTGCCACCGAAGATGCGGGAGATCCGGATGTCGGCCCACGCGCGCGCGATCGGGTACTCGGTCATGTAGCCGTAGCCGCCGAAGAGCTGCAGGCAGTCGTCGACGACCTTGTTGACCCGTTCGGTGGTCCACAGCTTCGCCATCGCCGCGCCCTGCACGTCGAGTTCCTTGCGCAGGTGCCGTTCGATGCACTGGTCGAGGAACGCGCGGGACACCGCGGCCTCGGTCGCGGCCTCGGCGAGCTTGAACTTCGTGTTCTGGAAGTTGTAGACCGGGCGGCCGAACGCCTGGCGGTCCTTGGTGTAGGCGATGGTCTGGTCGATCGCGGCCTCCATCCCGGCGACCGCGGTGACGGCGATGATCAGCCGTTCCTGCGGCAGCTGCTGCATGAGCTGGATGAAGCCGAGACCTTCCTGTGCGCCGAGGAGGTTGGCGGCGGGCACGCGGACGTCGTCGAAGTTCAGCTCCGCCGTGTCCTGCCCCTTGAGGCCGATCTTGTCGAGGACGCGGCCGCGGCTGAAGCCGGGCGTGTCGGTCTCGACGGCGATCAGCGAGACACCCTGCGCGCCCGCCTCCGGGTCGGTCTTCACCGCGACCACGACGAGGTCGGTGTGGAAACCGTTGGTGATGAACGTCTTCGCGCCGTTGATCACGTAGTGGTCGCCGTCGCGTACCGCGCGGGTCTTGATGTTCTGCAGGTCCGAACCGGTGCCTGGCTCGGTCATCGCGACCGCGCCGACCATCTCGCCGGAGGCGAACTTCGGCAGCCACGCCTTCTTCTGCTCTTCATTCGCGTACTCGAGGATGTAGTGCGCGACGATTCCATTGTGGACGGTGACGCCCCAAGCGCTGTCACCGGACCGGGCCTGCTCTTCGTAGAGCACGGCTTCGTGGGCGAACGTGCCGCCGCCACCGCCGTACTCCTCCGGGATGGACAGGGCCAGCAGGCCGACCTCGCCCGCCTTCGTCCACAGCTCGCGGTCGACCTTCTTCTCGGCCGCCCAGCGCTCCTGGTTCGGCACGAGTTCCTTCTGGCAGAAGGTCCGGGCGAGGTCCCGGAGGTCTTCGAGCTCCGTCGTGCTCCACGAACTCTTCTGGATCTGCAAGGGCACGGCCAACGCCTCCTGATCGGACCTGGAAAACATGACGCTTAGGATGTAAGTTCCATTCGGAATGTACATCCGTACCGAGCTGCACGTAAAGGGGGCCGGAGCCGGTGAGCGTGCTCGGCAGGACCCACCGCACCCAGGCCGAGCGGCGCGAGCAGACCCGCACCGCGCTGCTCGACGCGACCATCGACTGCCTGGTCGACCTCGGCTACGCGCGCACGTCGGTCCAGGAGATCTGCGCCCGCGCCGGCGTCTCGAAGGGCGCCGTGCAACATCACTTCTCCGCGAAGGCCGAACTCATGGCGGCCGCCGTCGAGCATCTGACCGAAAAGCTGCGCGGGCGGCTCGCGGCGTCGATCACGGCGCTTCCCGGCGGCGCCTCGGGGGTCGCGGCGGCGATCGACCTGCTGTGGGAGGGCTACTCGGGCACGCTGTCCACGGCCGCCACGGAACTGTGGGTCGCGGCGCGCACCGACCCCGAACTCCGCGAGGCGATCCGCCCGGTCGACAGGGCGCTGGGCCGCTCGACGCTGGAGCACGTCACCGCGGTCGCCGGGGATCTGCCGAAGGAACGCGCGGAGATCCTCTTCTGGCTGACCGTGAACCTCACCCGGGGACTGGCGCTGGACGCCGAACTCGGCGGCGATCCGAAGCGACGGCGGCAACTGCTCGACGAATGGAAGCGCGTCGCGGTGATGTTGTACGAGGACACCTCCTCATAGCGGCGAGAATTGCGAATTCACAAAAGTAGAGGTACCGCGCTTACGAAAGCGTGAGGAAGAAGACAAGCCCCACCTGCGTTTACTACTCTGGATATTCGGGTAGCTACGCAGGGGAGGCGACACCGACGTGTCCTGGAAGGCGGACGAACTCAGACTCCGGGCCGAGGAACTCGACGCGGAACTCGAGCGGAACAGGTACCCGGGCCGATCGCACGACGGGCTGGCCTTCGCCGTCGTCACCGGTCAGGGCAGGCTGATCGGCCTGTTGCTCGCGGATCACGCGACCGGCATCCCGCATCCGCAGCTGGCCGGGCCCGCCGTCGTGGAGGCCGTGCACGCGGCCAGGAAAGCGGCGGCGGAAGTGAGCCTTGTCAAAATGCGGGCGATGTTCGGCGAAACGGATCACCGGCGCCGAAGATCGCCGGAACCCGACGGTGAGGAGAGTTTCGAGGAAATCGACTTCCTGGACGGAGGTCTCCGGTGAATCACGAAGACGATCTTTATCACCTCGCGAAAGAAATAGACGCCAAGGTCGAGAGCGCGAAAGAGGCGTCTTCGGCGGCGGCGCGGGCGCAGCGGACATGGCGGCTCCCCGGCGAGATCGGGACGTTCACGACCACCGGGACAGGCGAACTGGTGGACGTGTCCTTGAACCCCTCGGTGGTGAAGTCCTACTCCGCCGCGAGCCTGTCCCGGAAGCTGCTCGCGGGCATCCAGCGGGCCGAGCGGGACGGAGGGATCGCGTGAGTAGTCCGCATCCCTTCGACCCCGGCCCGGGACAGGGCTACCACGTCTATCCGGAGAAGCTGCGCGCCGCGGCGGACACCATCGACCAGGCGGCGGATCTCGTCCGCGGCTTCGCGCTCACCGACCTCGCCGACGTCCGGCTCGGACCGAACGACCTGGGGTTGCCGGGCACCCTCGCCGAGCTGATGCGGGGCGTGCAGGGCGCGGGCACTGTCGACGCCTACAACCGGGCCGTCGACCAGGTCCGGGAGATCTCCGTGGCCAACTCAGCCGAACTGGGCGAACTGAGCGCGGCGCTCCACCGCGCCGCCGAGCACTACGAGCGACTCGACCGGCAGGCCTACGAAGAGATGAAGAGGCTCGAAGGAGGGATCCGATGACCGGCCTCCAGTACCCCGACAAGGCCGACCAGGAGGTCCGTTTCTACGCCGACCTGATCGGTGCGGACGGAATCGTCGAACTCCTGGACAACCTCAAGAACTTCCTGCTCGGCGACCTGCGAAGGTCACTGGAGCTGGCGGACAAGTTCGCCTCGCAGAGCAAACTCAAGTCGGCGTCCGAGCTCGTCACGACGACGAAACTGTCGTTGCGCACGACCTGGCAAGGCGATGGCTTCGACCAGTTCGACGCGTACGCCGCCGAAACGACGAAAGCCCTCGACGCGGGGCAGACGTCCTTGGGCAACCTGACGACGGTCGTGGTGAATCTCGCGACCACCGTCATCAACACCTACAAGAACCTGCTCGAGCTGCTGGGCAACTGCGCTTCGACCCTCGCCCAGCTCGGCGGGAAGTTCGGCGTGGTCCTCGGTTCGGCGGTGTTCCCGCCGCTGACCCCGCTCGCGGTGAAGGATCTGATCGACGGCATCAACTCGGCGTTCACCACCTTCTGGCGGGACTGCAACGCGAGCCTCACGCACCTGCTCACCGACATGACGACGCTGATCGGGGCCGGGTTCCAGCTCCAGGTCATCAAGGAGACCTTTCCCAAGGTCCCGCCCGTGGGAACGAGCGCGCCGGTGGTCGCCGATCCCCGGCGCTGGCGGATCAAACCCGAAGCGGATCCGGCATGAGGCGCGCGGCGATCGTCCTCCTGGCACTGCTCGTCGCCGGCTGCGGCGGGACGGCGCCCGAGCCGCCGCGGCGGTCGCCCGCGCTCGCGCCGCCGATCCCCGCCCCTCTCGACGGCGCGAGGTTCCTCGCCGACCCCTGCAGCGCGATCACGGTGGAGCAGGTCGAAAGCATCGGCTTCACCGGCGGGAGCCGCGACTCGGGCGACGGCGCACGCTGCGTCCTCGCCTTCGGTCCGATCGTCCGGGTGCAGACCTCGTGGCTGAGCCCGATGCGGGAGACCCTCGGCACCCTCTACGCCGACCACGCGAACGGCAAGGCCACCGGGAACCGGTGGGAGGAGCTGACGATCAAGGGCTATCCGGTGGTGGTGGTCTGGGCCGAGGAGAACGTCCCCGGCCGTCAGGACAAGGGGCCGCTCGCCTGCCGGCTGGCACTCGGGCTGGACGAGGAGACCTTGATGTACGTCGGCACCAACGTCGACGAACGCGCCGAGGCGGGCCCGTGGCGGTACGACTCTTGTGGCGCCGCGAAGAAGGTCACGGAATTCGTCATCGAGAACCTCCGCTTGTAGCACGCACGGATGCCGCTGACCAGAGCACAGCTGACACTTATCCCGTCGGCCGATCCGTGGTGGAATTCCTTGCTGGACAACCGAACCGGCGGAGGAGTCGACCATGAACGCGCCGCAGCAGCAGCCGTACCAACCGACTGGCCCGTTCGGCGCAGTACCGCCCGCCACCGCGTCGCGCCCGCCGTCCGACGTGCGGCTCCCCCGCCTCTTCGCCGCGATGATGGGGGTTTTCGCCGGCCTGCTGGTCCTTCTCGCGACTTTTCTCCCGCAGTCGACGTACGAGCAGGTGTCCGACGGCAAGGCGGTGTCGAAATTCGCCGAGACCGGCTGGACGCGGATCTTCGACATCGAACCGTCGGCGGAGGAGAAGGAGTTCTACGACAAGACGCATGTCGCCCGCTACGGCATCCCGCTGTCCGCCGCCGCGCTGACTCTGTTCGCCGGGGCCGCGGTGGGTTTCGCCGCGTACCAGCGCAATTCGGGTTCGCCCGCCGCGACGACGTCGAGGACGCTCCTCATCGCGGGCGGGGCGGGGGCCGCGGTCGGCGTCTGGATGCTCGGCATGGACATCTCGGCGAGCCTGAGCTTCGGACAGGACACCGGCCGGTTCGTCTCGCGTTATGGGACCGGGAGCGGATTCTGGATCCTGCTCGCCGGCGGGCTCGTGGCGTTGCTCACGGTCGGGCTGGCGGTCGTGGCCAACCGTCGTGAACCGGCGCCGCCCCCGCAGGCCCCTTACCCGGTCACCTACACCCCTTATGCTCCCGGTGTCCCTCAGCAGCAGTATCCGCAGGCCTACGAGCCGCCGTCGCCCCCGACGCCGCCCGCGGGATCCGCGTTGCAGCAGCAGGACATCCTGCGCCCGTCCCCGGACAATCCGCCACGGCCCGACAATACGTGAAACTGATTCATATCAGCACTGGACAGTCTCCATACCGGCGGTATGCTGTACTCGTCGGTAACACCTGGGCTCTGCGTGGCGCCTTTCCGGCTCCGCGCGGCATGGAACGGAGACGGCATGACGAGCACGACACCGGCGAGTGCGGGCCAGCACACCGAAGGACCGTCCACCATCGGCGGCGTTCCCGGCGCCCCCGCCATGACGAGGGCGGAACGGCTCGTGCGCCGGGTCGTGGGCGGTGCGGACTCGGCGCCCGTCCAGATGCGCGCGCCCTTCACCGGACAGCCGATCGCGACCCTTCCCCAAGCCACCGACGCCGACGTCCGCGCCGTGTTCGACCAGGCGCGGGAAGCTCAGCGCGCATGGGCCGAGCGACCGGTCGAAGACCGCCAGCGCATCCTGATCCGCCTGCACGATCTGGTGCTGAAGCGGCAGGAAGAGGCGCTCGACCTCGTGCAGATCGAGGCGGGCAAAGCACGGATGGACGCCTTCGACGAAGTCAGCGCCACCGCGCTCGTGGCCGCCTACTACGGCAAGCACAGCGCGAAGTTCCTGTCGCCGCGCCGCGCCGCCGGGCTGATCCCGGTGTTGACGAAGGTCGGCGAGATCCGGCACCCCAAGGGTGTCGTCGGGATCATCTCGCCGTGGAACTACCCCCTCGCGCTGACCGCGATGGACGTCCTGCCCGCGCTCGCGGCGGGCAACGCCGTCGTGCAGAAGCCGGACAACCAGACCGCGCTCTCAGCGCTGTGGCTGCAGGAGGTCGCCGAGGAGGCCGGGCTGCCCGCCGGTGTCTGGCAGATCGTGCTCGGCCGGGGCTCGCAGATCGGCGACGCCCTGGTCGAGGAATCGGACTACCTGTGCTTCACCGGATCCACGCCCACGGGTAAGGGGCTCGCCGCGAAGGTGGCGGAGCGGCTGACGAGCTACTCGCTGGAACTCGGCGGCAAGAACCCGATGATCGTGCTGCCCGACGCGGACATCGCCAAGACCGCCACGGGCGCGGTGACCGCGTGCTTCTCCTCCGCGGGGCAGCTGTGCGTCTCGGTCGAGCGCATCTACGTGCACGAGTCGATCCGCGAGGAGTTCACTCGCGCGTTCGTCGCCAAGACCGCCGCGCTGCGGCTGGGCGGCGCCCTGGACTACCAGGCGCAGATGGGATCCCTGACCTCCGAGGCCCAGCTGGAGACGGTGTCGGCGCACGTCGAGGACGCCCGCTCCAAGGGCGCGAAGGTGCTCACCGGTGGCAAGGCGCGGCCCGACCTCGGCCCGCTGTTCTACGAGCCGACCGTGCTCACCGACGTCACCGAAGACGTCAAGCTGTTCGCCGAGGAGACCTTCGGGCCGGTCGTGTCGATCTACGGCTACACCGACGTCACCGACGCGATCGAGCGGGCCAACGACACGAAGTTCGGGCTGAACGCGAGCGTGTGGTCGCGCAACGGCCGGGCGGGCTGGGAGGTCGCGGCGCGGCTGAAGGCCGGGACCGTCAACGTCAACGAAGGCTTCGCGGCGACTTTCGGGACCGTGGGCCTGCCGATGGGCGGGATGAAGGAGTCCGGCGTCGGGCGGCGCAACGGTGCCGAAGGCCTGCTCAAGTACACCGAGGCCCAGGCGATCGCTTTGCAGCGCGGGATGCCGCTGCGCCCCGGCCGCGGAATCCCGCCGAAGCTCTGGGTGCGGGCACTGAGCACGAGTCTGAAAGCCCTGCGCCGCCTCCCGCGCCGCTGATCCACCTCCCGCATTTCGTCCTCTGAACGCGGTACTTGCACACGCAAGGATCGCATTCAGAGGACGAAACGCGGCTAGGAGGAAGAGGTCGGAGCGGCCAGCAGGCCCCGGTCATAGGCGATCGCGACCGCCTCGGCCCGGCGGCTCGCGCCGAGTTTCGCCATCACGCGCGAAAGGTGGACGCTCACCGTCTTCTCGCTGATGTACAGCTCTTCACCGACCTGCCGGTTGGTCCGGCCGAGCGCGACGCGCTCCAGCACGTCGCGCTCCCGATCGGTGAGCGGATCGACGACGTCACGACGCGGCGCCGCGGCCTCCCCGGGAAGCTCGACGCGCGCCCTGTGGCTGAGCTCCCGGACGGCTTCGCGCAGCGGGCAGGCGCCCAGCCGATCGGCCACCGCGTGCACGGCCAGCAGCTCCGACGCGGCGAGCGCGGTGTCGCCGTCCGAAGCCAGCAGGGATTTCGCGTGCTGCAGACGGCACATGGCCTGCTCGTACACCGCGCCGTACCCGAACGCCTCGACCGCCTTCGCCCACAGCGCCGGATCCCCCGCGCCGCGCAGGCTGCCGCCGAGCGCCTCCAGCCGGGCGAGCCACGCCAGCGCTTCCGGGCCCAGCGACACCGAACGCGGGATGCCGTGTTCGGCGCAATGGCGGCCGTGGGCGAGGAACTTCTCGCCCGATTCCACCGCGGCCTCGACTGCCGCCTGATCACCACGTACCCGTGCCTCGGCGGCCTGGGCGACGGCCGCCGTGAGACCGTGCACGCTGATCCGGATGCCGCCCAGCACGGCGGGTTCGACCTCTTCGAGCCAGTCGATCAGCTCATGCGCATGACGCACCGCACCCGCGTGATCTCCTCGCCACGACGCGAGCTGGATCGCGGCGTCGCCCGCCGCGAGCGCGATCGAGTAGTCCGCGCTCCAGTGCTGACGGAGGCTGGGCAGGATCTTGTCCGCGTCCGCGAACCGGCCCCTGCCGACGACGAACTGTGCCCAGATCCCCAGGAAGCGCCCGGCGACGACACTCGAAACACCGCGGCCCGCGCGGCCGGCATCGTCGTCTTCCGGCCAATCCCCGCTGACGTACCGCAGCGTGAGGTGTTTGGTCCGCAGCTCGATGCCGAACGAGCTCCAGGTCAGCCCGGTCTCCTTGGCCCGCTTGATGCCCTTGGCGTAGTACTTCAAGGCGGAATGGATCTCTGCCCTGTCGTCGTAGCTCAGCCCGAGGAAGTGCAGGGCCCGTAGCTCGCCATTGAGCGCGCCGGAATCCCTGGCCTTCCGCTCGGCCTCGCGCAGCCTCTCCCGCGCCTCCTCGACGTCGCCCGCCGAATCGGCCAGCGTCCCGAGCGAGACCAGCGCCGCCGCCTCCGCCCCGCCCGCGCCGACGGCCCTGGCGTCGGCGACCGCGGCCAGCGCGCACTGCAGCGCCTCGTCGTGCCTGTCGATCAGCCGCAGGATCCCGGCGCGGGTGGCGAGCACCCAGGCCCGCGCGGCACTCGCCTCGGTGTGTTCGACCAGCTCCCAGGCCTTGTCGATCGCCTCGACGACCTCGTCCAGCGTGCCGTCGACCGAAAGCAGCGCCTCGGCGTGCCGTCGCCAGACCTTGGCGGCCCGCTCGTTGCCGGTGTCCGGGCCCAAGGCCTCGGTCGCGGACCGCGAATAGGCGACCGCGCGCTCCGGCTCCCCCGACGTGCTCGCGAAATACGACGCCTCGTGCAGAAGGCGGAGCTCGTCGACGTCCGACGGCCGGTCCGCCGCGGGCACGGCGTCCCAAATGGACAGTGCCTGCTCGACGTGCCTCAGCGCGGAGCCGGGCGCGCCCAGCTTCTCCGCTTCGTCCATCGCGCGCAGCAACGCGGCCAGTGCGGTGACGAAGTCCTTGCTCTCCATGCTGTGGTGCGCGAGCCGCGCGTCCTGGCCCCGGCCTTGTGTGCGGTTACGGATGCGTGCCGCGTACGCCGCGTGCATGCGCACCCGCTCCCCCGGCAACAGGTCGCCGTACACGGCTTCCTGCAGCAGCGCGTGACGAAAGGTGTAGAAACCGTTCTCGATCACCAACACGTGATGCTGCACGGCCTCGCGCAGCGCCTCGTCGAGTTCGAGTTCGTCCAGGCCGGAGATCTCGGCGAGCGCGGCGTGCGCCACCGCGTCCTTCGCGACCGAGACCACGCGCAGCACCCGGCGCGTGATCTGCGAAAGCTGCTCCACCCTGGCGAGGAGCACTTCGGCCAGCCCGGCGGGGAGCTCGCGGCAGTCCTTCGCGGACGCGAGCAGCTCCTCGACGAAGAACGGATTGCCCTCGGACCGGGTGACGATGTCGGCGATCAGGTCCTGGCCGATCGGCTCGTCGGCCAGCGCCTCGACGAACGCGCGCGCGTCCTCGGCGCCGAACGGCTTGACCTCGACACGTTCGACCGCGCCCAGCCGCACCACCTCGGACAGCACCGCCCGGAGCGGATGCCGCCGGTGGACGTCCTCCTCGCGATAGCTCGCCACCACCAGCAGCCGCTGGGTGCGCAGCCTCGTCAGCAGGAAGGACAGCAGGTTCCGGGTGGAACCGTCGGCCCAGTGCAGATCCTCCAGCAGGATCACCACGGGCCGGCGCTGCGCGATGACGGTCAGCACCCCCAGTACCGCGTCGAACAGCTGGAGCTGGCCGAGGTCCCGTTCGGGCCCGAGGCGCTGCGTCGACACCCGTTCGCTCGCGGTGAGCTGACCGTCTTCGATGGCGGGGTAGTCCTCCGCCTGCTGCATCTGCGGGAGCAGCCTGCCCAGCGCCGGCCGGGCCCGGAGCGCGGCGGTGACCGCGGGATCGGACGTCGTCGCCAGCGGCGCCAGCGCCTCGGCGAACGGAAGATAGGGAAGACCGCCCTCATGGACGTCGATACAGCGCCCGGTGAGCACCAGGGCGCCCGCGCCCGCGGTGTACTCGCCGAGCGCGGTCAGAAGGCGGGTCTTGCCGACGCCGGCGTCACCGGAGAGCAGCACCGCGCCGGCCTCGCCCCGTTCTGCACGGGCGAAGGCGGCGCGGAGCTGCCGCATCTCCTGTGTGCGGGCGACGATCGGGATTCCGGAGCCAAGACGGGGCACGAGGTGCATTCTTGCCTACCGGGCCGACAACTTCGCCTGTGTTTTCGCCGAGAGCTTCATCGCACTCGACCTCTACCGGGTGATGTCGCCGCTGCGGGCGGGCGCCTGCCGGACCTCTCGGCGCTCCTGGGCGGGCACCTGGACTTCGGCGCGCTGCGCGCGGATCCGCTTACTCGCCCGGCGGGCCCGCTCGACCCATATGCTGCGGCCCGCTCGCTGCAGCTCTTCCCGGCGATACTCGACCTCGGCCAGTACGCCGGTGAGCAAAGCGTCGTTCGTGTTCATCACTGTCTCCCCTTAGGAACTTCACTGCCTTGTTGGTAGTGAAGAGATTCGTCCTGAGGGGTGCCCTGAGGCATCGGGTGATCACCTACACCCGGACGTGATTCGACCCCTTACGCCGGCCCATCCCCTGCTCGGGGGGCGTAAGGGGTCGAGTTCGGGGATCTTCAGTCGTGAGCGGGGCCACTCGTGCGCACCGCGCCGAGCAGCCCACGCCAAGCCTGCGGCGAGAGGCGGAAGGCACCTCCCTCAGGGTCCTTGGAGTCCCTCAGCGCGGCACCGGAACCGGTGAAGGCGACCTCGACGCAGTCGTTGCCGCCACCGCTGTGGCTGCTCTTGAACCACCGGGCCTGGGAAAGATCATCGTTGGGCGTCATGCTCCCCGCTCCTTACTTGTTTCCAGGGACTTCTCCGGAAGGGCCGCCTGTTCGGCGAACCTTCCGGCGGCCTCGGCGATCACCTCGACCGAGTCGTCCGGCTTCAACGCGGCGGCACGCAGATGGTCGAACATCAACGCGTATCGCCGGACGTCCGGGGGTTCCTCCAGGTACAGCCCGCTGGAGGTGCTGTCGACGTAGACCACGTCGGTGTCGGCCAGTTCGGGGAAGCCCATGATGAGGAACGGACCCTCCATCCCGGGATGGGCACCCGCGCCGAACGGCACGATCTGGACGGTCACGTTCGGCTGCGCCGCCATCGTGACCATCCGGTACAGCTGCTCCGCCATGACCTCGGGGCCGTCGACCACGCGGTGCAGGACCGCTTCGTCGATGACGGCCCAGTACTCCGGGGGCGAGGGATCGGTCAGCAGTTCCTGCCGCGCCATCCTCGCCGCCACCCGGCGCCTGATCTCGGCGTCCTCGGCGTCGGGCCGCATCGCCCTGATCACGGCCTTGGCGTACCGCTCGGTCTGCAACAGGCCCGGGACCAGCAGCGCCTGGAACGCCCGCAGCGAACTCGCGTCCGCCTCCAACCCGACGAAGGTGCCGGTGAACACCTCGTTATACGCGTGCCACCAGCCGCGTTTGCGGGCTTCCCTGGCCAGCTGGACGAGCGCTTCCTGCTCGTCGCCCGCGATGCCGTACAGCTCGAGCATGTCGCGCGCGTCGCGCGGGGTGACACCGACATGCCCCGTCTCGATGCGGCTGACCTTCGACGCCGAGCATTCGAGCTTCTCGCTCACCTCGTCGATCGTGAGGTCGGCCGCCTCGCGCAACCGCCTCAACTCGCTCGCCAGCCGCCGGCGGCGCACGGTGGGTCCCTGACCCCTCGTCATCACGGCACCCTCCACAAGCTGTCCGAGCAACACCGATCGCGACACGGCGAGGAGAACAGTGTTCAGTAACCTCGCACGAAGCACATCTAACCAGCCCGAGACACATTCGGTGAGATGGTCACACGACCATTTTCACCCACGCCTCGATTTTCATCCTGCAATTTGCAGATTGCCGTTGTAGGTTGAGCATTGTGCAACGCGGTACGCCCGCCCTCACCGGCGGCAGCGGATCCGCTCGCGGCACAGGCGCGGGGCCGCGAGCTGCACCGATGGGCTTTCGGAAGGATACCCGTCGAAGCCGGATTCACCCCCGGTGCGGGGCCGGAGCCGTCCCCCGATCGGTTCCGGCCCTCCCTTTATGCCCGCATCCATTCCGTAATGCTCTGGCTCCAGATGTTAATTCGTTTCGCCATTCCCTCTAAAGGGTGGACAAGACGACATCTCCGATGCGGAAAGTCACCGTTCACACGACCCGCAGAAGACCTTCCTGCACCACGGTGGCGATATGCGTTCCGTCCGCGGCGAAGAACCGGCCGGTCGCCAGCCCGCGGGCACCCGACGCGGTCGGCGATGCGCTGTCGTAGAGGAACCACTCGTCGGCCCGGAACGGACGGTGGAACCAGAGCGCGTGGTCGAGGCTCGCGCCCAGCACCTTGTCGAGATCCCAGTAGACGCCGTGGCGCGCGAGGACCGAGTCCAGAAGCGTCATGTCGGAGGCGTAGGTCAGCACGCAGACGTGCAGCAGCTGCTGGTCCGGGAGCTTGCCGTCGGCCCGCATCCAGACCTGGTTCCTGGCGGGCCGGTCGCCCGATTTCCTGGTCACCCACGGCGGATCGTTGACGTAACGCAGGTCGATCGGGCGCGGCCGGTCGAGATGACCCATGAAGTACCCCTCGGCCCGCTCCTGCAGCGTCGGGAGCGACTCGGGGTCGGGGACGTCCGGCATGGTCTCGGAGTGTTCGATACCGCCTTCGTCCTTCTGGAACGAGGCGGACAGGGAGAAGATCGCCTTGCCGTGCTGGATGCCCACGACGCGGCGAGTGGTGAACGAGCGGCCGTCGCGGATGCGGTCGACCTCGTAGACGATCGGGACACTCGGGTCGCCGCCGCGGATGAAGTACGCGTGCAGCGAGTGGACCTTCCGCTCCTCGGGGACCGTGCGGCCGGCGGCGACCAGCGCCTGCCCCGCGACCTGCCCGCCGAACACCCGCACCGGCGAATGGGCGGGCGAGACACCTCGGAAGATGTTCTCCTCGATCTTCTCCAAGTCCAGCAGCGCGACCAGCCGGTCGAGCACGGGCTGTCCGCCCACCCCACCGGCGTTGTCGAAACCGGCCGCGGCTTCCCTGGCCATCTCAGTCATGTCCTGAACTTTAGGCCGTGCGGGTGCCGTGGGCCCGGGTGAGGCGGGACGTTTGTCGCGAAGGCCACCTTCGGGACACCTTGGACTCTCGGGGCGGCTGGCGGCCGACATCTCCGGCGAGGGGGCGGTGCGGGCGGTCGGGCCAAGACGTAGTGAAGGCCTCCTTCCCTACTCTGACGGTGGGGAAGGAGGCCTTCACGGCACAGTCGCGGCCTCGTGAGCCGGCGTCAGGCGTGGTCGTCCTCGCCGAGGCGGTGCACCCGGATGAGGTTGGTCGAGCCGACGGTCCCGGGCGGGGAACCGGCCACGATGACCACCAGATCACCCTTGGCGTACTTGCCCATTTCGAGCATCGCGTGGTCGACCTGCTGGATCATCTGGTCGGTGGAGCCCACCTTCGGCACGATCCGCGTCGTGGTGCCCCAGGTCATCGCGAGCTGGCTGCGGACGCTCTCCTCCGGCGTGAACGCCAGCAGCGGCAGCCGCGTGTGCAGCCGCGCGAGCCGCCGGACGGTGTCACCGGACTGGGTGAAGGCGACCAGCGCCTTGGCGTTGAGCCGCTCGCCGATGTCCCGCGCCGCGTAGGAGATGACGCCTCGCTTGGTGCGCGGGACGTGCGACAGCGGAGGCACGACCGGCGAGTCGGTCTCGACGGCTTCGATGATCCGGCCCATGGTCTTGACCACGTCGATGGCGTAGCGGCCGACGCTGGTCTCACCCGAGAGCATGAGCGCGTCCGCGCCGTCGAGCACCGCGTTGGCGACGTCCGAGGCCTCGGCGCGCGTCGGACGGGAGCTGTTGATCATCGACTCGAGCATCTGCGTCGCGACGATGACCGGCTTCGCGTTCTCGCGGGCGATCTGGATGGTGCGCTTCTGCACCAGCGGGACCTGCTCCAGCGGGAGTTCCACGCCGAGATCACCGCGGGCGATCATCACCGCGTCGAAGGCCAGCACGATGGCTTCGAGGTTGTAGACCGCTTCGGGCTTCTCGATCTTCGCGACGACCGGGAGGCGTCCCTTGCCGACGCGGTCCATCACCTGGTGGACCAGGTCGATGTCGGCGGGTGAGCGGACGAACGAGAGCGCGATGAAGTCCACGCCGAGTTCGAGCGCGAACTCGAGGTCTTCGATGTCCTTTTCGGACAGCGCCGGCACGGAGACGTCCATGCCCGGCAAGGAGACGCCCTTGTTGTTGCTGACGGGGCCGCCTTCAGTGACCTCGCAGACGACGTCCGGGCCGTCGACCTCCTTGACCACGAGGCCGACCTTGCCGTCGTCCACGAGGAGACGGTCGCCGGGCTTCGCGTCGTCGGCGAGTCCCTTGTAGGTGGTCGAGACGCGGTCGTGGGTTCCCGCGACGTCCTCGACGGTGATGCGCACGATGTCGCCGTTGTGCCACTCGACCGGGCCACCCGCGAAGGTGCCGAGACGGATCTTCGGCCCCTGGAGGTCTGCGAGGATGCCCACCGCGCGACCCGATTCGGCGGCGGCGGTGCGGATGAGGTCGTAGACCTGCTTGTGGTCGCTGTGCGTCCCGTGGCTGAAGTTCATCCTCGCGACGTCCATCCCGGCGTCGACGAGTTGCCGCATCTTCTCCGGCGTAGCGGTCGCGGGGCCCAGGGTACAAACGATCTTCGCGCGTCGGCTCACGTTCGCACAGCGTAGTCCCTCATCGCGGATACGTCTGTACCGATACCGAAAGTTCAAGAAAAGTGTCAGTCGACCTGGCGATGAGGGCAACCGTCGACCAGGGTTCGGTGGTTATCGTCGCGGCTTCTCGCTCGGCCCGACGCGGTCACGCGCCCACTCGTTGAACGCGCGGACCTGCCGCCATGCTTTCCGCACCCGGTCGAGCGTGCCCCGTTCGTGCAGGACGTCGTCCGGCTCCCAGCCGCGGACGGCGTACACGGAGCGGTACTTCAGCAGGTCGATGCGGGGATGGTCCTCGGTGAAGCCGCGCGGCTTCGACTTGAGCCTGTCCCCCTTGATCTCCCAGCCCGCCTTCTCCAGCTTCGCGAGGATCTTGGCCAGCTCGGCGCCTCGCAGTTCGGTGTCGACGGCCTTGCGGAAGCGGGCGAGCTGATCGGACTCGAAGTGGAAGCAGCCGCCGCCGACACGCAGCCCGGCCGGGCCGACCTCGACGTAGTACGCGCCGCCGCCGCGGCCCTGTTCGATCACCGCGCCACAGTGGGTCTTGTACGGCGTCTTGTCCTTGGCGAACCGGACGTCGCGGTACGGACGGAAGACCTTGCCCTCGCCGAAGCCGTCGCCGAACTCCGGGACCAGCTCGGCGAGCAGCGCCTCCATCGGCGCGCGGACGTCGGCCTTGTAGGTGGCGAGATTCGCGTCCCAATAGGACTTGGAGTTGTCCGCCTCGAGACCGTCGTAGAAGTCGATGGCGTACTCGCCGAAACCCTCGAAAGCCATACGCAGACCGTAATCCTCACCTCCGACAGAAGCGCGTGAAGGCCCCCTTCCCCTTGGGTTCGCCGAGGGAAGGGGGCCTTCACGCGCGCCCGAGGGAGGCTTACTTGGCCAGCGCGGTGATCAGCTCGCCGTCGGTGGTGTCACCGGACAGCTCCCAGAAGAAGGCGCCGCCGAGCCCCTGGTTCTTGGCGTAGGTGACCTTGCCGCCGATGGTCGCGGGGGTGTCGTAACTCCACCAGTCGCTGCCGCATTTGGCATAGGCGGTGCCCGCGACGGTGCCGGTGGCCGGGCAGGTGTTCTTCAGGACCTTGTAGTCCTGGATGCCCGGCTCGGTGCCCGCCGCCGGACCGGTAGCGGTGCCACCCGGGGCCTCCTGGGTGACGCCGGTCCAGCCGCGACCGTAGAACCCGATGCCCAGCAACAGTTTGTTCGCCGGGACGCCCTTGCTCTTCAGCTTCTGGATCGCGGCGTCGGAGTGGAAGCCGGCGGTCGGGATGCCCTCGTAGCCGGTCAGCGGCGAATGCGGGGCGGTCGGGCCCTGCGCGGCCCAGGCGCCGAAGTAGTCGTAGGTCATGACGTTGTACCAGTCGAAGTACTGCGAGGCGCCGCCGTAGTCCGCCGCGTCGATCTTGCCGCCGTCGGTGCCGTCCGCGGTGATCGCGGCGGTGACCAGCTTCGAGCCGAATTTCTCCCGCAGGGCCTGCGCGAGGTTCTTGATCGCGGCCGGTCCACTGGTGTCACACGAGAGTCCGCAGGCGTTCGGGTACTCCCAGTCGATGTCGATGCCGTCGAAGACACCGGCCCAGCGCGGGTCGTTGACCAGGTTGTAGCAGGACTCCGCGAACTTGGCGGGGTTCTTCGCCGCCTCGCCGAAGCCGCCGGACCAGGTCCAGCCGCCGAAGGACCACAGCACCTTGAGGTTCGGGTACTTGGCCTTGAGCTTCTTCAGCTGATTGAAGTTCCCGCGCAGCGCGCCGGTGTCCCAGCTGTCGGCGACACCGTCCACACTGCCCGCGGCGTCGTAGAACTTGCTGGTCGCCGCCTCCGCGTCGCCGATCGCGCAACCACCGTTCGTCACGTTGCCGAACGAGTAGTTGATATGCGTCAGCTTGCTCGCCGAACCCGACGTGTCGATGTTCTTCACATGGTAGTTCCGCTGGTAGACGCCCCATTCGGCGAAGTACCCGAGCACCTTGCCGACCGAGGCCTCCGGTGCTTCCGGTGCGGCTGCCGCCTGCTGCGCCGGTGCGGCGACGGCCAGCGCGCCCAGCGCGACGGCCGCGGCACCCGCGAGCGCGGTGAACCTGGTCAAACGGGACATGCGTTCTCCCTTCACGGTCACCAGCGGTGACGAGAGGACTGCGGCGGGACACGCACAAGTTAAGTGGACTAGACCACTTCGTCAATGGTGCAGACCACGACTTTCGGATGGACATTTTCGAACATTCCCCGATGGGAATATGCCGAACGCCTCGCCGAGCCGGTCAAGGCTCTCCAGCGGAGCCACTCGGCCATAGCGGAACGGCAACAGTCAGTGAATGGGTAACGGCTCGAAAGCGATACCGCGGTCCGCAGCGCGCCGAGTCCCCCAGTCGTAGAGCGCTTCGAGTGCGGGGCGTAACCGTTCCCCTTCCTCGGTGAGCCGGTACTCGACGTGCGGCACCCGCCCCTCCCGGCTCTCCCTGAGCACGAGGCCGTCCGCCTCCAGTTCGCGCAGGTGCTGGGTCAGCATCTTCTCGCTGACGCCCGGCATCCGGCGCCGGAGCTCGCCGTACCGGTGCACCCCTTCCTTCAGATGCGACAGGATCACCGGCTTCCACTTGCCGCCGATGACGTCGACCGCGAGCTCGACCGCGCAGCGGTACCGCTTCATCGTCACTCCCGTTGGCACGCACCGAAAAGTAAGCGGTTGTCCCGAGCGATCCGGGGTGGTTGCCTTGCCGGACCGCAAGATCAGCGCCGCTGGGAGGACCCTACGTGACCGAGACGCCGACGTTGTACGAATGGGCGGGCGGACTGGCCGCCCTGCGACGGCTGACCACCGTCTTCTACGGCCGCGTGCTGAAGGACCCGTTGCTGGAACCGGTCTTCCGCGACATGGACCCCGGCCACCCCGAGCACGTCGCGGTCTGGCTCGCCGAGGTGTTCGGCGGCCCGGAGACCTACAGTCACGACCACGGCGGCCACCGGCACATGGTCGGGCGCCATCTCGGCCGCGCCATCACCGAAGAGCAGCGCCGCCGCTGGGTGAATCTGCTCTTCGACGCCGCCGACGAGGCCGGGCTGCCCGCCGATCCGGAGTTCCGTTCCGCGTTCGCCGCGTATGTCGAATGGGGCAGCAGGCTCGCGGTGATGTTCTCGCAACCAGGCCGAGAGGTGACCGTTCCCGAGCCCATGCCGAAATGGGACTGGGGCAACCGGCCGCCCTGGCAGCCGCCGTCGGACTGAAGGCGTTCATAGTGGGGCGGTCACGAAAGGAGGCCGCCGTGATCCGGGTGGACGGCCGGACCCTGCGCTGCGCGGACGTCGTGACCGCCGCGAGCACCGAGGGTCCGCTGGGCATCGACGTCTCGATCGCCGCGCTGCGCGGCGCGGAAAGCGCGTGGAAACTCGCCGAAGAGCTGAGCACGCGCCGCATCGTCTACGGCCGCACCACCGGCGTCGGCGCCAACAAGGAGGACCCGGTCGGCGAGGGCGAATCGCCGGATCACGGGCTGCGGCTGCTGCGCAGTCACGCGGGTGGCAGCGGCGACGTCATGTCCCCCGGCCAAACCAGGGCGATGATGCTCATCCGGCTCAACCAGCTGCTGGCCGGACGCTCGGGGCTCAGTCCCGAGCTGATCGGGGCGCTGGCCGCCGCCGTGCGGACCGGGGCGCTGCCGCTGGTGCACCGGCTGGGCGCGATCGGCACCGGCGACCTCGCGCCGCTCGCGGAGACCGCGCTCGCCCTCACCGGCGAACGGCCGTGGCTGGCAGGCGGTGTGCCTCCCGTGCCCGTGCGGGCAGGTGACGCGCTCGCGTTCATGAGCAGCAACGCCGCGACGCTGGCCGAAGCGACCCTCGCGGCGATGCGGCTCGACACCCTGACGCGGGCGAGCCATGTCGTCGCGGCGCTGACCTACATCGCGCTCGACGGGAACCCGGAGGCCTACGCGACTCCCGTCCACGAGGCGCGGCCGCACGCCGGGCAGGTCGCGTGCGCGGCGGAGATGCGGCGGCTGCTCGGGATGGAGGGCACGCCCAAGCCCGGAAGGCGTATCCAGGACCCGTTCGGCCTCCGCGCTTTCCCGCAGGTGCAGGGACCCGCGCTGGACGCGATCCACTACCTGCGCGACGTGCTCGCGGTGGAGATCAACGCCAGCACCGAGAACCCGATGATCTCGACGGTGCACCAGGACGCCTACCACCACGCGCACTTCCACACCGCGTACGTCTCGACCGCGCTCGACCAGGTGCGCGCGACCGTCCATCAGGTCGCCGAGCTGTCGGTGGCCCGGCTGGGCGATCTGGTGGAGCCGGAGTTCACCGGGCTGCGGCCGTTCCTCGCGGCCGGGCCGTCGGGCAGTTCGGGCGTGATGATCCTGGAGTACGTCGCGCATGACGCGCTCACCGAACTGCGGCAGGCCGCGCTCCCGGCGACGCTCGGCACCGCCGTCGTCTCACGCGGGATCGAGGACCACGCGAGCTTCTCCACCCAGGCCGCCCGGGCGGCGACCGCGGCGGGCTCGGCGTACCAGCAGGTGCTGGCGTGCGAACTGGTCGCGGCCGTGCGGGCGCTGCGGATGCGCAAGGCCGATCTCGTGTCCCTGCCCGCGCGGGACGCCTACGAGGCAGCCGCGGCGGTGCTCGACCCCAGCGTCGACGATCGGCCGCTCACCGAGGACATCGCCCGCGCCGTGTCGCTTTTGGACACCCTCGCGCTCGTCTGACTCCTGCATTTCGTCCTCTGAACGCGGTGGTTCGCGTCGCCAACTACCGCGTTCAGAGGACGAAATGCGGGAGGTCAGCAGCAGCAACCCCGCAGGGCGAGGGAGTGGAGGCGGGCGCTCGTGGCCGGCGCCGGCCGGTTCGCGGCCGCCTCGACGGCGTCGAGCATCCGCAGGCGCTCCGCCTTGTCGAGGACCCGGCCGCGGGTGATCACCGTGTCGATCTTCGCGACGTTGCGGATGTCGGTGGCCGGGTTCGCGTCCAGGAGCACGAGATCCGCCTCCTTCCCCACCGTCACCGTGCCCGACGTCGCTTCCCTGCCGAGGAACTTCGCCGCGTCACCCGTGACGGTCTTCAGCGCCTGCACCGGCGAAAGCCCGGCCTCGACCAGGAAGGCGAGTTCCTCGTGCAGCCCGCTGCCGGGGAAGGTGTACGGGTTGAGGCAGTCGGTGCCGCCGATGAGCCCGACGCCCGCTTCGTGCGCGACGCCGACCAGCCGCAGCGTCTCCTGGTAATAGCGCTCCTGCAGGGCGATATCCGCCGGAGTCTTGGGCGTCACCCGTTCGATGCCCTTGGCCCAGCTCTCGCGGACGCCGGCAGGCACGTATTTCAGCCGCGGGTCGTGCTGGTGGGTTTCGGCGGGCTGCGTGACCACCCGGTTGATCGTCAGCGTCGGCGAATGCCAGGTGCCGTTGCGCCGCAGCCTGCCGAAGTAGGCCTGCGCCCGGCCGCGGTCGTACGTGGTGACCGATTCGAACTCCAGCCGCCGCGCCAGGTCGAAGAAGGCACGCGGCTCCGCGGGGTCGTAGGGCGTCGCCGACAACCTGTCGAGGATCTCGTCGCACCGGGACGAGCAGTGGACGGACACCCCGAAGAAGTGCTCGAGGCTGTGCTGGCCGAGGTCGCTCACCTCGAGGTGGGACAGTTTGTACGGCCAGTGTCCCGAGAACCGGAGGCCCTGCGCGCGGGATTCGTCCGCGACGGCGCGCAGGGCGTCGCGTCCGAGGTAGGAGTAGGTCTTGACGAATTCGGCACCCGCGGCCTTCTCCGCACGGACGACGGCGCGTGCTTCGGCCTCCGTCGACACATGGAGCACCGGTGGCGCCAGAAGCGTGACCGGCCCGTCGACGATCCCGCTCGCCAGCACCATCCGCGGGCCGAGCAGCTCACCGCGTTCGATCTTGGCCTTCGTCTCGCGGTTCTCCGCGTACCCCCACATCTCGCGGACCCCCGTGACACCGTGGATCAGGTGCAGGGGCGGGACGACTTCTTCGAGGTCCGCGCCGTGGGTGTGCATATCCCAGAGCCCCGGAAGGAGGTACTTGCCTCGGCCGTCGATCACCCGCGCGCCACCGGTTTCCGGAAGCTCGGCGGAGCCGCCCACCCAGACGATCCGGTCACCGGCCAGCACGACCGAAACGCCGGGCCGTGGAGCCGAACCCGTGCCGTCGATCAGCGTGACCTCGGCGATGACGACGATCTCGCCCTGGTCGGCGCCTGCCGTGCCGGGCAGCAGCGCGGCGAAGGCCACTCCGGTCCCGCCGACGGCCAGCCACCTCAGGAATTCGCGCCTACTGGATCCCGCACCCGCCATGAGAACCGCCGTCCCTTTCACCCGGATCCCCAGAGGGCGATTCAACTTGTCGCGGAGGCGGGGCCGCAAGAAAACGAAGGCCCCTTACCCGAACACAGCACAAAGTAAGGGGCCTACTCCTGAAACAGGGCTCAGCCGAAGAAGACCTCGGCCTCTTCGTACCGCTCGACCGGGACGGTCTTCAGCTCGGCGGTCGCCTCGGAGAGCTTGACGCGGACGATGTCCGTGCCGCGCAGCGCCACCATCACGCCGAAGTCACCGTCGGCCACGGCGTCGACCGCGTTGAGCCCGAACCGGGTGGCGAGCACGCGGTCGTACGCCGTCGGGGTGCCACCGCGCTGGACGTGCCCGAGCACGACCGCGCGGGACTCCTTGCCGGTACGGGCGGCGATCTCGTCGGCCAGCCAGGTGCCGATACCGCCGAGCCGGACATGCCCGAAGGCGTCCTTCTCCCCGGTCAGCAGCTTCTCCTCGCCGCCTTCGGGCAGCGCGCCCTCGGCGACCACGATGATCGGCGCGTACTCCTTCTCGAACCGGCGCTCGACCCAGGACACGACCTGGTCGACGCTGAAGTGCCGCTCCGGCACCAGGATCACGCTCGCGCCGCCGGCGAGACCGGAGTGCAGCGCGATCCAGCCCGCGTGCCGTCCCATGACCTCGACGACCAGGGCCCGGTGGTGCGACTCGGCCGTGGTGTGCAGCCGGTCGATGGCCTCGGTGGCGATCGAGACGGCCGTGTCGAAGCCGAAGGTGTAGTCGGTGGCGCCGAGGTCGTTGTCGATCGTCTTGGGCACCCCGACGACGCCGACACCGTCGTCCGTGAGCCGCTTCGCGACGCCGAGAGTGTCCTCGCCGCCGATCGCGATCAGCGCGTCGACCTGCTGCTCGGCGAGCACGGCCTTGATCTTGCCGACGCCGCCGTCGACCTTGTACGGGTTGGTCCGCGACGACCGCAGGATCGTGCCGCCTCGGGTCAGGATGTCCTCGACGTCGTTCAGGCCGAGCGGGCGGCTGTCCCCGGTGAGGGGACCGTTCCAGCCGTTGCGGAACCCGACGATGTCCCAGCCGTGTACCTCGATGCCCTTGCGCACCACAGCGCGGATCACCGCGTTGAGCCCCGGGCAGTCGCCACCGCCGGTCAGCACACCGACACGCATGAGAAGCCTCCGTCTTGTGTTCCGTAGAGATGACAGTCACATGTCCCGCCACCAGCGTAGCGGGAGTTCTCTGGATCGGTGCAGGGCGGACCACCTCGGGAATCGGTCCACGTCCGGGATGTGCTAGCTTGGCGCCATGCAGCGCTATTTCTGGTTTACGAAGCCGGCCCCGGGTGGGCACGGCCGCGTGAACCTGCGCTGACCTCCACCCCGAGCCGGAATCACACCGGCTCGGCGAGTTCCCGCGGGTCGGTATCCCTTTCGAAAGGAACCAGACCCGCGATGTCTCCCTCCGCTGACACCCTGATCGCCCTCGACGGGCACCGCACGGCGGCCATCAACCCGCTGCTGTCGCCCGCGATGCTGCGGCACGAACATCCGATGACGGCGGAAATCGCCGATACCGTCCTAGCGGGGCGGGCCTCGGCCGTCGACATCCTCGACGGCCGGGACGACCGGCTCCTCGTCGTCGTCGGGCCCTGCTCGGTGCACGACGCGGACGCCGCGCTCGACTACGCCCGCCGCCTCGCCGCCAAGGCCGAAGAACACCGCCGCGACCTGCACATCGTCATGCGTGTCTACTTCGAGAAGCCGCGGACCACACTCGGCTGGAAGGGCCTGATCAACGACCCCGGGCTCGACGGCACGTACGAGGTCAACCACGGCCTGCGGATGGCGCGGAAACTGCTGCTCGACATCTCCGCGCTCGGCCTGCCGGTGGGCTGCGAGTTCCTCGACCCGATCACCCCGCAGTTCATCTCCGACGCCGTGACCTGGGGTTCCATCGGCGCGCGGACCGCGGCGAGCCAGGTGCACCGGCAGCTGTGCAGCGCGCTGTCGATGCCGGTCGGGATCAAGAACTCCACCGAGGGCGACGTCCAGGTCGCCGTCGACGCCACCCGTGCGGCCGGCGCCAGCCATGTCTTCGCGGGCATCAACCCCGACGGGCTCGCCGCGCTGATCACCACGGCGGGCAACGAGGACTGCCACGTGATCCTGCGCGGCAGCTCCGCCGGCCCGAACTACGACCCCGCGACGGTGGCCGACACGCTGGCCCGGCTGGCGAAGTCGGGGCTGCCGGAGCGCGTGATCATCGACGCGAGCCACGGCAACAGCGCGAAGGACCACGTGCGGCAGGCCACGGTCGTCCGTGAACTCGCGGAGCGGATCGGCGCCGGTGAGCGGGGCATCGCCGGGCTGATGCTGGAGAGCTTCCTGGTGGAGGGGCGGCAGGACCTGACGCTGGGCTCGGCCGCTTCGCTCACCTACGGGCAGTCGATCACGGACGCGTGCCTCGGGTGGGACACGACGGCGGAGCTGCTGGATACCCTCGCCGAGGCCGTCGACTCGCGGCGCTGAGGGCCCCTCGGGAACGCTGGGAACGGTCCTTTCCTGGCAAATTTCGCAAGTAAAGGACCGTTCACTGCACGGCACGCGGGGCTGCGAGGGGTGGAGGGCTCGCGTCTTATGCCGCGAAGGGAGCTTTCGCCGCATGGCACGCGGGGCCGGCGCCCTTCACCTCAGGACCGTCAGGCCGATGCCGTAGTGAAGGCCTCCTTCCCTACCTTGAGAGTAGGGAAGGAGGCCTTCACGGACGGAACCGTCAACTCCAGCCCCAGCAGTCCCATCAGCCACGACGACCGCGCGTGAAGGCCCTCCCTCGGCTCAGCCGTGGAAACACGGCCTTCACACCAGTCCGAGCACTCAAGGGCCTACCGGTGCCAGTAGGACTCGATGATCTGCCAGCGCTGGTAGTTGTGCCGCGCGTCCGCCAGCGCGTCGTGCTGGTCGTCCGGCGCCGCGGGGAGCTTCGGCTTGCCCGCGTCCTCCCAGCGTTGCCGCAGGTCACGCGTGAACCGCGGCAGCTGACGCGGCAGCGCTGGCATCGGCCCCCACAGCTGCGCCAGCGCGACGTGGTCGTAAGCGGCGAACCAGGCCCAAAGTTCGATCCCGCCGGGCGGCTTGCCGAAGAACTCGAGCAGGTCCGTGCGGATCTTCTCGCGGCTGCGCCACGCCGGGTCGGCGGGCGACGGGAGTTTCGGGAGCACGTTGTCGCGGACCCAGGGGCCGGCCTTGCCGGGATCGAAATCGGTCGAGACCGCGTAGAACTCGCGTCCTCTTTCGTCCACGACACCGATCGACACCAGATCGATGGTCACGCCGTCCTCAATGAATTCGGTGTCGTAGAAAAAGCGCACCGGAGAACCCTAGTGGGGCCTCAGCCGACCTTGGTGTCCGGGATACGGGCGACGTCCTTGGCGGACGGCTGCGCGGGCACCTTGGGGCGGAGCCCCGCCTCTTCGGCGGCGATCAGTTCCTTCGCCTTGGCGGCGTAGATGTCGACGTACTCCTGACCGGACAGCTCCATGAGCGCGTACATGATCTCGTCGGTGATGGACCGCTCGATGAAGCGGTCGCCGGCGAGGCCTTCGTAGCGCGAGAAGTCGAGCGGCTTGCCGAAGCGGATCTCGAGGCGGCGCGGCCACCACATCTTCGAGCCGATCGGGTTGACCTTGTCGGTGCCGATCATGGCGACCGGGACCACGACGCCGCCGGACTCGAGCGCGATCCGCGCGACGCCGGTCTTGCCCTTGTACAGGCGGCCGTCCGGGGAGCGGGTGCCTTCGGGGTAGATACCGAGGAGGTGTCCCTCGCGGACCAGCCGGGTCGCGGTGTCGAGCGCGGCCTGCGCGGCGTTGCCGCCGGAGCGGTCGATCGGGAACTGGCCGACGCCGGTGAAGAACCACTTCTTCAACAGGCCCTTGAAGCCCTTTTCGGTGAAGTACTCCGATTTGGCCGGGAAGGTCACCTTGCGCTTGACGCGCAGCGGCATGAAGAAGGAGTCGGCGACCGCGAGGTGGTTGCCCGCGAGGATCGCGCCGCCTTCGGCGGGGATGTTCTCCGCGCCGACGACTTTGGTGGGCCACAGCGCCTTGAGCAGTGGCCCGATAAACACGTGTTTCATGAGCCAGTACAGCACTGCGAAAACTCCTCCTAGCAGCTCAACCCCCGCGCCCGATGGTCAAGACTACGAATCGCGCACCCCAGGCACAACGAAGTCCACCCGGTTACCCGCGCCCAGCGACGGATCTCACATCCGATCCGGCCCGATTCCGCCGGTGGCCGGGGGCCCACAAGCCGCTCCGGTCGTGCGAACATAGGAGACCCACCCAGCTCTCACGGAAGGCGATCGCATGGCCGTCCTTGCCGGCGCGGAACCGTTCGCTCACACCGGTTCGACCGAAGCAGGGTTCCTGCTGTGCCACGGCTTCACCGGCACTCCCGCGAGCATGCGGCCCTGGGGAGACCATCTGGCCGAAGCCGGTTACACGGTGCGCTGCCCGCTCCTTCCCGGGCACGGCACGCGGTGGCAGGACATGAACCGGACAGGCTGGGAGGACTGGTACGGCGCGGTCCGTGAAGAGCTGCTGGCCCTCTTCGCGACCTGCGAGACGGTGTTCGTCGCCGGGATGTCGATGGGCGGGACACTGACGCTGCGGCTCGCCGAGGAGTTCGGCGACCGGATCGCCGGCATCGTGCTGGTGAACCCGTCGGTCCTGACGCTGCGCTGGGACGCCAAGCTGCTGCCCGTCCTGTCGAGGATCCTGCCCTCGGTGCCGGGCGTGGCGAACGACATCGCGAAGCCCGGCGAGACGGAGCTGGCCTATTCGCGGACGCCCGTGCGCGCCGCGGCGAGCTTGGCGAAGCTGTGGAAGGTCACCCGCGCGGATCTGGGCAAGGTGACCCAGCCGGTGCTCCTGCTCCACTCGGCCGTCGACCACATCGTGGAGCCGGTCAACTCCCAGGTGATCCTGGCTGGGATCGGCAGCGAGGACGTGACCGAGGTGGTGCTGGAAAACAGCTTCCACGTCGCCACGCAAGACCACGACGCAGGCCTGATCTTCACGCGTACGGTGGACTTCGCCCGGTCCGTGCGCCGGGCGGGACAGGTGGACGCCGGATGAGCAGAGGCAAGGACGGGCCGGAGGACGTCGACGCGACCTTCGCCGAGATCGTGGCCGACCTCCGTGCGGAGGGCGTCGGCCTGTTCCCGGACGAGGAACTGGAGAAACCGGCGGAAAAGCCCGCCGAGAAGACACCCCGGCCCGAGCCGTCGGACGCCGAACCCGAACCGGGCTGGCGTGGGGGCGGCACCAGCTGGGACAAGACCCTCTTCGAGGACGACCCCGCCGGGCCGAGCGACGACGAGGGCCATTTCGTGCCGCCCGAGCCGCCTCCCCTGCCGCGTCCGCGCAAGGGCGCGTTCATCGTCCTGCTGTTCTTCCTGCTCGGCCTGCTGCTCCTGATCGCGCCCAACCTGATCGGCATGGGCACGCGGCTCGGCACCCCGCTCGGCATCCTCGCCCTCGCGACCGCGATCGCCCTGCTCCTGCTGCGGGTGCGTCAGGGGCCGCCGCCCGGCGCGGATCCGAACAACGGCGCCCAGGTCTGATCTGCCGGACAATTCGGAAGATGAAGATCGACTTCACCCCCTCGCGCCAGTCGACGGTCGGCGCGGAATGGGAACTCGCCCTCGTCGACCGGCGGACCGGTGAGCTCTCGTCGGTCGCGGAACAGGTGCTCGACGCCGTCCGTCCCGGCGGCGAGGAGGAGCATCCGAAGATCAAGCAGGAGCTGCTGCTCAACACCATCGAGGTGATCAGCGGGATCTGCGACACGATCGCCGAGGTCAAGGCCGATCTGAACGACTCGCTGGACGTCGTGCACTCGGTGCTCGACCCGCTGGGCGTCGAACTGTTCTCGGCGGGGTCGCATCCGTTCTCGACGTGGTACCAGCAGAAGGTCACCGACAAGGAGCGCTACGCCAAGCTCATCGACCGGACCCAGTGGTGGGGACGGCAGATGCTGATCTACGGCGTCCACGTGCACGTCGGCGTCGACCACCGCGACAAGGCCCTGCCGATCCTGGACGCGCTGCTCAAGTACGCGCCGCATCTGCAAGCGCTTTCGGCGTCTTCGCCCTACTGGGGCGCCGAGGACACCGGGTACGCGTCGAACCGCGCGCTGATGTTCCAGCAGCTGCCGACGGCCGGGCTGCCGTTCCAGTTCCGGAAGTGGACCGAGCTGGAGAGCTACGTCGACGACATGTTCACCACGGGCGTGATCGACCACTTCTCCGAGATCCGCTGGGACATCCGGCCCGCGCCGCATTTCGGGACGATCGAGATGCGGGTGTGCGACGGGCTGCCGACGCTGGAGGAGGTCGGCGCGATCTCGGCGCTGACCCAATGCCTGGTCGACGACTTCAGCGCGCGCCTCGACGACGGCGAGATCCTGCCGACACTGCCGCCGTGGCACGTCCAGGAGAACAAGTGGCGCGCGGCGCGCTACGGCGTCGACGCGATCGTCATCCTCGACGCGGCGGGCAACGAGCGGCTGGTCACCGACGACACCTACGACCTGCTGAACCGGCTGGAACCGGTCGCCCGGCGCCTGGACTGCGCCGACGAACTGCGGTCGGTGGAGACGATCCTGACCTGCGGGCCCAGCTACCTGCGTCAGCGCGCGGTGGCGAAGCAGTACAACGGCAGCCTCCGCGCCGTCGTCGCTTCGCTCATCGCGGAGATGCGGGACGGGAAGATCGCGCGCCCCTGACCCTCCGCATTCAGTCCTCTGAATGCGGTCCTTGCGCGTGCAACTACCGCATTCAGAGGACTAAATGCGGGAGTCGAGGTGGCCCAGGAGGGCGCCGGGGCCGAAGGTCGAAGCGCCCAGGGCCTCGACACGGGACCGCAGCTCACGGTCGGCGGTCACCACGACGACGTGGTCGTCCGGACCGGCCGCCCGGGCCTCCCGCGCGACGGCCACGATTTGGGAGTCCCCGTCGGACTCTGCGTCGACGACCTCGACACCGGGCACCGGCGCGACTCCCCGCGCCTTGCCCTCGACGACCAGCACGACCTTCGGCCACCACGACCATTCGCCACCACCGGGGAGCGCCGGATCGGCGAGCCCGGTCCCGGCCAGGGTCGCGAGCTTGTCCCGCAACCGTTCCGCGGCGCCACGCCGGTCGCGCCACCAGCCGTCCGGGCGCGACCCGACGACGTTCGCGCCGTCGACCACCAGTACCAGCCCGCGATCCAAGTGTTCCCTCAATCCCGGCCACGCCGCCGCGAAGTCGCGATGCAGCCGGAAGCCCGCGACCTCGGCCGCCCGGACCCACCGCAGTTCCGCGCTCTCCGCACTGGTCACCCTGACCGAAAGCGGGCCGATCGGCGCGGCCAGGACCGTGGTGTAGCGCCAGTTCCCGTGGTCGACCTGCGACGCCGCCAGCGCGCGGACCCGGCCGGGCGGGATGTCGGCCTCCTCGTGCGCCTCGCGGGCGGCGGCCTCACGCGGGCTCTCCCCCGCCTCGACCGCGCCCCCTGGCAGCGCCCAGGTGCGTCCATGATGGACCCACCAGGCCCGCCGCTGCAGCAGCACCCCGCGCGCGGGATCGGACAGCAGCAGCCCGGCGGCGCCGTTCAAACCCCAGTGAAGATGCCCGAAAGCGCACTTCACGAAGCCGTTGCCGTCTTGCCGGGTCACGGCTTCAGCCTGTCACACCGACCTCGGCGCCGGGAGCCTTCGCCGCGTCGACGGCGAGCGCGGCGGCACCGACGATCGCCGAATCGTCGCCGTGGTGCGCGGCCCGGATCCGTGCCAGCGGGCGGTGCCCGGCGCCGGTGATCTTGTCCGCGTAGCGTTCGCGCGCCTCGTCGAGGAACAGCGGCGCCGACTCGGACACCCCGCCGCCGATCACGATGATCTCGGGATCGAAGACGTCAGCGACCAGGGCCAGGCCCTCGGCCAGCCACTTCGCCAGTTCGGTCATCGCGCGCTGGGCGATCGGGTCGCCGTCGCGGGCGGCACCGGCGACCCGGCGGCCGGTGACCGAGCCGGGGTCTCCCCTGGTCTCGCGCGCGAGCACGGTCGAGCGCCCGGGATGCCGTGCGAGCAGTTCCACCGCCGTCGCGGCCAGCGCCGTCCCGCTGCAGTAGCGCTCCCAGCAGCCGTACTTCCCGCACGGGCAGGGCCTGCCGCCGGGGACGACGGTCAGGTGCCCGAGTTCGGGCGCGACACCGTACGCGCCCCGGTAGATCTTGCCGTCGAGCAGCAGTCCCGCGCCGATCCCGGTGCCCAGTGCGATCAGCGCGGCGACATGAGCGCCACGGGCGGCCCCGAAGCGGTACTCGCCGACGGCGGCGGCGTTCACGTCGTGTTCCAGTGTCACCGGCAGGCCGACCCGCTTTTCGATGCGCTCGGCGACCGGCGCGGCACGCCAGGACAGATGCGGCGCGAACATCACCGTCCGCCGGTCCTTCGCGACGAACCCGGCGACCGCGAGGCCCACGCCGGAGACGTCGTGCCGGTTGCGGAGGTCCTCGACGACCCCGGCGATGGCGTCCTCGAGCGCGTCCTCGCCGCTGGGGGTCCCGACCCTGGCCGTGTCCATCAGCGAGCCGTGCTCGTCCACCACGCCGGCGCGCACACTCGTGCCCCCGACGTCCACCCCTACCGTCAGCAACTCAGTTCTCCCGGTCCGGCTGCCAAGCGTCGCGCCTGGTCACCGTGATGTGCTGGACCCGCGAAGCTCCCACCGGCGCATCTTCCCGCGCGGGCTCCTTCCGCGCAGGCTGGAACCCCGGCATATGCACGCCGGCCTCGGGTTCCCATCGATCGGCGAGCACCGCCCGCAGCAGCGCGACGAGCTGCGCGGCCTGCTCCATCAGGCGTGCCACGAACTCGGGCCGCTCCCCGCGGAAGATCCCGACGATCGCGCAGAGCGGGCACCACCCGCCGGAATCGTGGTCGGTGCAGCCGTGCCCGGCGGAGATCAATCCCTCCAGCCACGGCGCCGCGTGCTCGACGACCAGCTCGACCAGCAGGCGGATCTCTTCGGCCAGGTCGAGCGGGCCCGATCCGGTGTTCTCGTTGTTCTCGCTCACCCGGGTCCCCGATTCCCGGCCAGGCTCACGACCAGGCCGTGCGCGTCGGATTCCGCACCGGTGATCCGGCACGGGCGCAACATCTCCGGCAGCGCGATCAGCCGCCGGAAACCGTCCACGGTGACGGCGAGATCATCGTCCACTCTGGCCAGGTCCACTTCGGAGTCGCGGTGCAGTGGCACCGCGATCCGCAGCTCGTAGCCGCTGTCCGATTCGGACACCCGCAACAGCGGGGTCACACCTTTTTCGTTGTCCGCCAAGGGATCCAGTCCTTGGTAGAGCTCGAACGCGATTTCCTGCAGCGCCTCGAGCCCCACCGGCTCGACCGCACGGTACTCGACGGGCTTCACCTGCCCTGGCCCGAAGCCCGCGTCGGCGAGTTCGGCGAGGACGGTGTTCTGCTGCGCGCGCCGGGTCCGCATCCACGAGGCCGCCGCGCCGCGCCAGAACCCGGGCGCGGGCATCAGCCGGTTGACGATCAGCCCGTCGACCAGGATTCCGCGCAGGGCAAGGGAACTGAGGGTGCGGCGGGCTTCCGCGACGACGACGCGTTCCGGGGTCAGCACGAGCCGCACGGTCGTGGTGGCCGGATCGGTCAGCAGGGTGCGCAGCGACTCCAGATGGGCGCCGAGCCGCCGCACCGCGGCCGCCGTCCGCCGCGCGCCCGGTTTGAACATTCTCGACAGATAGCCGGAAACGGCTTCGGGCAAAGCCAGCAGACGCAGCGTTTCCGCGGTCGGTCCACAGTCGACGACGACCGTCTCCCAGGGACCGTGCTCGGCGAGGCGCTGGACCTCGGTCAGCGCGAGGAGCTCGTCCACTCCCGGCACCACGGTGAGTTCTTCGGCGTCGAGCGAGTCGAGGCCCGCTCCCGCGAGCGCGGCCTGAAGTTCCAGCCGGAGTTCGCGCCAGGTGCTGTCGACGAGGCCGCGGGTGTCGATCTGGGCGGCGTGCAAGAGGATGTCCACTTCGGACGGTTCGCCGCCGAGCGCGCGGCCGAAGGCGTCACCGAGGGAATGCGCCGGATCGGTCGAGACCACGAGCGTCTTCCTGCCCCGGCCCGCCAGTGCCGCCGCCGTCGCCGCGGCCAGCGTGGTCTTGCCGACACCCCCCTTGCCGGTGAACAGCAGGATCCGCATGCCTACCCTTCGACTCAGGATGCTTCAGCGCGCTTCTTGAGCTCCTTGAGCGCGGTGTCCATGACCATCTTCTCGGCCTTGCGGCGCAGCAGCCCGATCATCGGCAGCGCCAGCTCGACGGACAGCGTATACGTGACCTTGGTGCGGCCGGCGCCCAGCGCTTCGAGGGCGTAGCGGCCGTTCTGGGCCTTCTGCATCTGCCCCTTGACCAGGTGCCAGCTGACTCCGTGGCCGTCGGCGTCCCAGTCGTACTCGAGGGTGTAGACGTCCTTGATGGGCCCGGCGTCGAGGGTGAGTTTCACCTGCTTGGCGCGACCGTTGTCATCCTCGGCGAGGACCTCGGTCTCCCGGACGGCCTTGGCCCATTCCGGGTACGCGGGGAAGTCGGCGATGACGGCCATGACCCGCGCGGGCTCGGCGTCGACCTCGATGGACTGCGTGGACTGCTCGGCCATGCCCCGAACTCTAGCCGGGACCGACCGTCACCAGCGAAGCACGTAGGGCTGAGAGGTCTCTTTGAAGTGACCGACGTTACGGCATTCGGTCCTGCCGACCCTCGTCCGCGGGGTCAGCGGCTGGTGGACGTGCCCGAAGACCGACCAGCGCGGCCGCTGCTCGCGGATGAGATCCACCAGCGCCGCCGACCCGATCTCGGACCGCCGCGCGATCACGTCGTAGGTCAGTTCCGGGATGGCGGGCGGGATGTGGGTGCACAGGACGTCCACGTCCGCCAGCCCGGCGACCGCGGCGTCGTACTCCTCCCGAGTGCGCAGGTACGGCCGCCAGAAGCCGTTGCGGCGCGGGACCACGTTCGGCGGAAGGAGCGCGCCGCCGATGAACCCGAAGCGCAGCCCGCCGAACTCGGCGACGTCGCCGTCGAGGACGGTGATGCCGTCGCCGGCGAACTCGGGCCACAGCGACGGGTCGTCGACGTTGCCGGGGGTCGCGAACGTCGGCGCGGTCAGCGCCCCGAACAGGACGGCGTACTGGTCTTGGATCGCCTCGCCGACCGCGCCGGCGGGATCGGCCAAAGTGGCCCACAACGATCGCGAGAAGGCAACGGTCTCATCACGAGTGCCCTCACGCCGCAGCCGCGCGAATTCGCCGACCTTCTCGGCGCCGAACAGCGCGCCCATGATGCCCTTGTCGTGCTCGCGGTAGTCGACGAAGTCCAGCAGGTCGCCCAGCACGATCAGCGCGTCGGCGCCGTCGCCCGCGCGTTTGAGCGCGTCGGCGTTGCCGTGCACATCCGACACCACGTGAACCCGCATGCTCTCCCCTACTCGGCCCGGGGACCGACCCCGGGCTCGCGCCCGTCCTCGAGGACCTCTTTGAGCCCGAGCGCGATGGCCTTGGCGGCACGGGCCCTGCGGTCGAACTCCCGCCGCAGGTCACGGGGCTGGAGCACGCGCGGCGCCCCGTCCGGACCGGCGGGAGTGGCGCGCAGGAAGTAGTGCAGCAAAGTGCCGTCGAGCACCGGCTCGAGCCAGACCTCCATGGTACCGATCAAGGCACCGCGCACCGTCCAGCGCAATCCTTCGTCGCCGCGGTCGGTGTAGACCTCGAGAACGAGGTCCGGCCAGTAACGTGACCAAGATCGCGGATCGGCGAAAGCGGCGGCCACGGTGGAGGGCGGGACCACGAGGAAGGTCTCGTCAACGATGTCGAGAGCTGGCGGCGCCTGGTTCACAGCGGCAGAATGTCATGTCCTGGGTATGGCCGATTCGTCAGCATGGTCTTAAGGTGCACGGCACGCTAAGTTGACTTGCGGGTAACACCGGTCACACCACTTGCACGCGAACACGGAGGTTCCTCGTGCGCGAATACAGCGCCCCCGCCGCCAATCCGGTGACCGACGACGAGAATCTCGCCGACGTCGTCTGGGCGAACGCGGAGCGGTTCTCCGATGTCGTGAGTTTCCGCCGCCAGGTCGACGGTACCTGGTTGGACGTCACCGCCAAAGACTTCGCCGCCCAGGTTCTGGCCGTGGCCAAGGGAATGGCCGCGGCGGGCATCGCTCCGGGCGACCGGGTCGGGCTCATGTCCAAGACCCGCTACGAATGGACCCTGATCGACTTCGCGATCTGGGCCGCCGGCGCGGTCACCGTCCCGATCTACGACACGTCCTCGGCCGAGCAGGTCCACTGGATCCTCTCGGACTCGGCCGCGAAGGCCGTGTTCGTCGAGACCGACGACCACGTCGCGACGCTCGAATCCGTCAAGGGCCGCCTCGACGCGCTGGAGCACACCTGGCAGATCGAGGCAGGCGCCGTCGACCAGCTCACCAAGCAGGGCGCCGAGCTGAGCGACGACGACCTGCACGAGCGGCGCCGCACGGTGAAGGCCGGCGACCTGGCCACGATCGTGTACACCTCGGGCACGACCGGCCGCCCCAAGGGTGTCGAGCTGACCCATCGGAACCTCCTCGCCGAGATCCGCGCCGACATCGCCGCGTTCCCGCAGCTGATGGAGCAGGGCAACTCGCTGCTGGTGTTCCTGCCGCTCGCGCACGTCCTCGCGCGCGCCATCGCGGTGACCGCGCTCAGCGCGCGGGTGACCCTCGGGCACACCTCGGACGTCAAGAACCTCGTCGCCGACCTCGGCACCTTCCGCCCGACGTTCGTCGTCGCCGTGCCGCGGGTGTTCGAGAAGGTCTACAACGGCGCGAAGCAGAAGGCGCACGGTGACGGCAAGGGCAAGATCTTCGACGCCGCCGAAGCCACTGCCGTCGCGTACAGCCAGGCCCAGGACACCGGCGGCGCCGGGCTCGGCCTCAAGATCAAGCACGCGCTGTTCGACAAGCTGGTGTTCAGCAAGCTGCGCGCGGCCCTCGGCGGCCGGTGCGTGGCCGCGGTGTCCGGCGGTGCGCCGCTCGGCGTGCGGCTCGCGCACTTCTTCCGCGGCATCGGTGTCCCGGTGTTCGAGGGCTACGGCCTGACCGAGACGTCCGCCGCGGCCTGCGTCGGCACCCAGGACGGGTTCCGCGTCGGCACCGTGGGGCGTCCGGTCGCCGGCACCTCGGTGCGGATCGCCGACGACGGCGAGATCCTGCTGAAGGGCGACGTCGTCTTCGGCGGCTACTTCAACAACGCCGAAGCGACCGCGGAAGCGCTCGAGGACGGCTGGTTCCACACCGGCGACCTCGGCGAGCTGGACAGCGACGGGTTCCTCAAGATCACCGGGCGCAAGAAGGAGATCATCGTGACCGCGGGCGGCAAGAACGTCGCCCCGTCCGGGCTCGAAGACACCATCAAGGCCAGCCCGCTGGTCAGCCAGGCGATGGTCGTCGGCGACCAGCGGCCGTTCATCGGCGCGCTGATCACCATCGACGAGGAGTACTTCCCGTCGTGGAAGTCGCAGCACGGCAAGCCCGCCGACGCCACGGTGTCCGACCTGGCCGGCGACGCCGAGCTGCGCGCCGAGATCCAGCAGGCCGTGGATCAGGCCAACAGCGCGGTGTCGCAGGCCGAGGCGATCAAGAAGTTCACGATCCTCTCGAAGGACTTCACCGAGGCCGGCGGGGAGATCACGCCGAGCCTGAAGCTGAAGCGCAACATCGTGAACAAGAACTACGCGACCGACATCGAAGCCCTGTACAAGAAGTAGCTTTTCGTCCGTGAAGGCCTCCTTCCCTACCCTGAAGGTAGGGAAGGAGGCCTTCACGGGCTTCGGACCTGCACCCGGCACGCCAAGGGGGCTGAAGGACGCTTTCGCCGCGTGACATGTGGTGAAAGCGTCCTTCAGCCGATCTTCGCGTCCCAGTCGATGTGGTGCCGGTACAGCCAGTTCCGGTCCCGGTCGGACGTCGTCCCCGACGACACCGCCGCGCTGCCGGCCACCAGCTCCTCCACCCGCGCCCGCCGCAGCCGCTCGTAGGCCGCGAAAGCCGTTGGGGCGTCGGGAAGATCCCGCAGACACTGGGCGAGGACGACGCTGTCCTCCAGCGCCATCGACGCCCCCTGCCCAGCGGCGGGAGAGGCCGCGTGCGCCGCGTCGCCCACGAGAACCATCGACTCGGTGAACCACACCGGCGTCGACGGGACGTCGTAGGAATGTCCGCCGAAGACTTCGTCCCCTGTGGACTGGATGATTTCCGCGGCAGGCAACGGTTCCCCGTCGAAGGCGGCGAAAGCGGCCGAGCGCCATTCGGCCGGCGTCAGGCCGGAGCGCACGCCTTCGGCCGTGGGAAGCCGCGCGAACCAGTACGTCACGCCGTCGGGCGTGCTCGTGTAGCCGAAGAAGGCGTGCAGGCTCTGAATCATCCGATAGAGGGACGGTGCCTGCGGGATGCTCGTGTCGGTCGAGTAGCCGTAGACGACGTCGAGGCCCGTCGAGCGCGGAGGCGGGCAGTCCGGGTCGATGATGGTCCGGACGACCGATCGCAGCCCGTCGGCGCCGATCAGGATGTCTCCCTCGGCAACGGACCCGTCCTCGAAGCGAGCGACCCCCGGCGTGGCGGAAACCAGCCGTTTCCCGCGTTCGAAGGTGATCCCGCGCGAGATCGCCTCCTCTTGCAGCGCACGGTAAAGCGACGCTCGCGTAATCGTGCGTGGCCCGGCGAGACCGTCGATGTCGAAGGAACGCCGTTCGACGGTCCGCCCGTCCGGCGTCACGAGTTCCAGGCCCACCGCGCCGAAGGAGTTGTCGATCACCGGTGCCTCGGCGCCGATCGCGCGCAGGGCGTCCATGCCGTTGTGCATGATCGTCAGGAACGCGCCCGCGTCCTCGCCGCCGGACGGGTACGCCTCGTGGACGCTCGCTTCGATCCCGGCCCGCCGCAACGCCATCGCGGTCACCGTGCCCGAGATCCCGCCGCCGATGATCACAGCCTTCACCGCTGACCCCCTGTCGTGTCGCCGTCACCCGACGGTACCGGGAAACGGCGACCCGACAGAGGCGTTCACGCGCCGCCGCTGGCGACGATGTCCCCGTTGACCCCCTTGGGGAAGAACCCGCCCTCCTGCACCGGACCGGGGTTCAGGTAGACGACGTTCAGCACCCGGTCGGCGCCGCGGCCGAAACAGATGCCGTTGTTGTCGGTCGGCACGATGTTGGCCTGGTTGCCGAGCAGGATGCCCTGGTCGTCGTCACCGGGGCCGTCGAGGGCGTCGCGGGCGTTGGAGATCTTGGCCGCCGCGTCACCGAGGCCGCGGTCGAACAGCGAGGTCCGGATGGTGGCCGCGTGATAGGCCTCGGCGGCCAGGATGCCCGCGGCCGCGTCCAGGAACGTCTTGTTGGTGATCAGCGGCGCGGCGCCCTTGTAGGCCGTCACGCCGACATCCTCGAACAGGAACGCCGCCAGCAGGAAGTTCTTCTCGTTGGCGAACGGGTCGAACTGCTGGTACTCGCTGATCAGCCCGGCCGCGCGAGCGGCGGCGGTGAAGCTGTCCTTGAGGTCGATCTCTGGCCGCGACACCGCCGCCTCACCCAAAGCACCACGCAGGAACTTGACGTGCGCGACCTCGTCGCCCGCGATCTCCTTCGCGAACTGGTGCAGCGTCTTGTCGCGGAACATCACCTTCTTGCCGCCGACGACGCCGCCCTGGGCGCCGACGCCGCCGGTGAGGTCGTCCGGCAAACCGCGGCCGTGGACGGCGAAGGAGTAGAACTCGGCTTCGAGGTACTCCAGGTTGAGCGCGAAGTTGAGCACGGCCGCGTCGCTGGGGGCAGCAGCAGCAGCAGCGGCCTCACCCGTCGCCGAAGCGGACGAAGTGGCCTGCACCCCGAGGTAGGTGGCGCCGACGACACCCAGCCCGGCCGCGCCGGCGGCCTTCAGGAACCGGCGGCGATCCGTGCGGTTCTCGGCGCTGCGCGAGATCAGGGTACGAACGAAGGGCTTTCCGAACACGAGTGGTTCCTCTCGTCTTTGCGGTGCACACCCACCCACTCGGACGTTCGGAACCACCCGTGACCCGGATTGGAAAAGATCTCGAACTTATTTCTTCGTCGCCGCGGCAAGGCGGACGCAGACGGCGAGGCCGCGGATGGCCTCTTCGACTTCGGCCAGCTCAGGGTACGTCGGCGCGATGCGGATGACGGCGTCGTCGGGGTCGTCGCCGTACGGGTGGGTCGCGCCGGCCGGGGTCAGGGCGATGCCCGCCTCCTTGGCCAGCCGCACGACCTCCTTGGCGGTCCCGGACGGCACGGTCAGCGAGATGAAGTACCCGCCGGTCGGCTTGGTCCAGGACGCGAGGCCCGATTCGGCCAGTTCCTTGGTCAGGATCTCGTCGACGGCCGCGAACTTCGGCCCGATGAGCTCGGCGTGCTTGCGCATGTGCTCGCGGACGCCGTCCTCGTCGCGCAGGAACAGCGCGTGGCGGAGCTGGTTGACCTTGTCCGGGCCGATGGTCCGCTTGCCGATGAGGCCGGTCCACCAGGCCAGGTTCGCCTCGGAGGCGCCGAAGAAGCCGACGCCGCCGCCCGCGTAGGTGACCTTCGAGGTGGAGCCGAAGACGAACACGCGGTCGGCGTTGCCCGCCTCGGTGGCCAGCGCGAGCAGGTCCGCCAGCCGCGCCTCGTCCTCGGTGAGGTGGTGCACGGCGTAGGCGTTGTCCCAGAAGATCCGGAAGTCCGGGGCGGCGGTGGTCATCGTCGCCAGGCGGCGCACGGTGTCGTCGCTGTAGGTGACGCCGGTCGGGTTGCTGTACTTCGGCACGCACCAGATGCCCTTGACCGCGGCGTCCTCTGCGACGAGGCGCTCGACGACGTCCATGTCCGGGCCGGTCTCGGTGAGCGGCACCTGGATCAGCTCGATCCCGAAACGCTCGGCCAGCGCGAAGTGGCGGTCGTAGCCCGGCACGGGGCACAGGAACTTGACGCTCGGCTCGTCGGCCCAGCGGCGCTCGGCGCCCGGGAGCTTGCTGAGGTAGGCCTGCACGATCGAGTCGTGCATCAGCTCCAGGCTGGAGTTGCCCGCGGCCAGCAGCTGCTCGGCCGGGACCTGCAGCGGCCCGGCGAAGATGCGGCGGAGCTCGGGCAGGCCCTTGAGGCCGCCGTAGTTGCGGACGTCCGTGCCGTCCTCAGCCTTGCGCACGTCTCCGGGGAGAGCGAGCAGCCCATCGGCGAGGTCCAGCTGACGAGGGGACGGCTTGCCGCGGGTGATGTCCAGGGAGAGGCCACGGTCGACGAGGGCCGCGTAGTCGCGGCGGGCGCTCTCGACATCGACAGGTGCAGTGGTCATGCCTAACGCTAAACCCGGGGGCGGTCCGACGTGAGACGAGGGTGGCCCTAGGCCCGCGCGCACAAGATCCGATAACGGTTCCGGCGTGTTTTTCAGCATTCGTAACGAGGCCAAATCCCCTATTGGGACGACCACCGTTCCCGCATTCTCGATAGCACGAGGAAAAGGGGAGAAAAATGGGAGCGAAGAACCGGGTCGCGGTGACACTGATGGCGGCGGGCGCGCTGGCCGCGTGCGCGGTACCCACGCAGGGAACGGCGGCACCGGCCGTCACGGTGGCACCGCCGCCGAACACGATCGTGATCCAGCCACCGGCGGTCGCGGCTCCACCCCAGACGGTTTATGTCGCACCGCCGACGACACAGACGGTCTATCCCGCACCCGCGGTTCCGGTGGCACAAACGGTGATCGCGTACTACGACGCGCTCAACCGGCGTGATTTCCCCACCGCGTGGAATCTCGGCGGGCAACGGCTGGCGAAAGGCGGCACTTATGCCTCCTACGTCAAGGGATTCGCGACGACTTCCTGGGCCGACCTCACCGTGACGGGCGTGAGCGGGAACACCGTGCACGTCCATCTTTCGGCTCGCCAGACCGATGGTTCGCTGCGTACTTTTTCCGGTTCTTACACCGTTTCCGGCGGCGCGATCGCCGGCGCGAACATGAAACGTGTCTCCTGATCACAGCGGGGTGAGCCGCGAGATCTTCCACCGGCCGTCGATCCGGACCGCCGCGACCGAAAGCTGCGACACCGAAGACTGCGGGGCGCCGCCGCCCGCGGTGAGCGTCTGCTGGTCGAGGAACAGCAGCACTTCCGCCTCGTCTCCGCGCAGGGACCGGACGCCGAGCGACCGGACCGTCGTCGTCCGCACGAGCTTCTGTTCCTCGGCCCGTTCGCGCGCCGAGGCGAACTGGTCCCGGTACTGGCCGGTCGCCTCGCCGGTCAGCACGTCGGCGGCGGCCCGCTCGGTTCGCGCGAGGTTGCTGTAGTCGTAGGAAAACACGGCCTTCACCCCGGCGCCGACCTGATCCGCGACCTCGGCCGTGGCGGCTTGGTCCACCAGCGCCGCGTTGCCGTCCGAGCCCAGCGAAGACGCCTCGATGCCGAACCACACCGCGCAGCCGGTCGCCAGCGCGATGATCGCGATCAGAATCCGCGGGACGCGCCCGGTCATGATCCCGCCGCCTGGACCGCGCTGACCTTCCAGCCGCCCTCGACGCGCTGGTAGTCCACGGTCAGCCTGCTCACCTTGGGCACGGCCGAGCCGCCGCCGGTGCTGACCCGCACGTCCAGCACGGCCATCAGCCGCGCCGTCCCGGCGGCGGCGTCGAGTTCGGTGACCGCGGCCTGCTTGAGCTCGGCGGTGGCGACGGTCTTGCTCGCGGTCGCCCGGTCGATCTGGATCTGCCGGTCGCCGGTGAGGTCCTTGCCGAGCCGTCCCGTGGTGACGCCGAGCCAGCGGTCGACGTCCTGGGCGCCGCTGCGGTAGTCGATCGTGTTGAGCACTTCGAGCTGACCGGACGCTGCGGCCAGGACGGCTTCGCGTTCCCGGCCCCTGGCCAGACCGTCGTCCCGGGCGGCGCTCCACCACGACCAGCCGAACCAGGTGGCCGCGAGGACCGCCAGCGCGGCGACGACGGTGAGGGCACGGGTGAGCACTACTTGCCGCCCAGCAACGCGCCCAGTCCGCCCGGCGCGGACCCGGTCAGCAGGCTCAGCACACCCGGCAGCTGAGCGGATTCCGCCGCCTGCGGGGTCTGCTTCGGCCGCTCCGGGACCGCGGGCGGCTTTCCCGCGTACGGGGCGTTCTGCGAGCCTCGTACGCCAGTGGGGCTTCCTGGTGGCTCGGCGCAGTACGCCTGGGTGTTCACCGGCGCCTCGGTGGTGTCGTTGGCGGGACGCTGTTTCGTGCCCTCGTAACCCTTCGTGCACGAGACCGGGTCGAAGAAGTTGAACACCACGCCCAGGTGACCGGTGCCGTCCGGCGATGTCGAGCGTGAGAACGCCGAGATGATCGGGTACGCGACGAGCAGTTCCTCGATCGCGTCGGTGCGGGCGGACGTGATCTGGGCCGTCGTGAGCGTGTTCGCGAACAGCACGCCGAGGTCGGTCCCGGAGACCGCGAGCACGTCGCTGATCTGGCGGCTCAGCTTGGGTGCCTCGTCGATCACGCGCCGCAGATCCGGGTCGGACGTCTTCAGCTGCGCGGCGATCGTCTTGAGCCCGCTGGAGAACTGGGTGATGTTGTCCGCTTGCCGACGCTGGGTGTCCAGCACCGTCCGCGAGTTGGCGAGCAGGCCTTGGGTGTCGGGCAGGTACTGGGTCGCGGTCGCGGTGAGGGAACCGGTGCTGTTCAGCAGCTGCCGCAGGTCCGGGCCCGCGTTCGCGAAGGCCTCGTAGGTCTCGTCGACGACGGTCTTCAACGATTCCGGCTTCACACTCGACACCAGCTTGTCCAAATTGGACAGGACGGTGTCCGGCGCGAGCGGGATCGAGGTCTTGTCCCGCTTGATGACCGATCCCTCGGTGAGGTACGGCCCGTTTTCGTGCATGGGCAGCAGATCGACGTACTGCTCCCCCACCGCCGACCGGTTCGCGACCGCGGCCTTGGTGTCCGCGGGGATCTTCGGCGCGCCGGAGTCGATGTCGAGGCCCAGGTCGATGCCGTGCTCGGTGAGTGTCATCGACGCGACCTTGCCGACCGCGACACCGCGGTAGGAGACCTCGGCGTTGACGAAGATCCCGCCCGAGTCCACGAGCTGCGCGGTGACGAGGTAGCCGCGAGTGCCGAAGAGCCGGTCCAGCCCGGCGTACTTGCCGCCCGCGTAGACGACCGAAACCACCGCGATGACGACGAACGCCGCCAGCTGGAACCTGGTCTTGCGCGTGATCACCGGCCACCTCCGAGCAGCGGTCCGAGGATCCCGCCGAGCACGCCGCCCAGTACATCCCCTTGGGGCGTTCGGGGAACCTGAGGGAGATCACCGGCGGGCAGCGGCAGCACCGGCGGCGCGGCACCGTTGTTGAACGGGATCGCGCCGGGGGTGCCGGTGCCCTGGGTACCGGGCAGCTGAATGATCGGCTGCGACGAGTTGTTCATGTTCTCCAGGAACGTGTCCAGGTTCAAGTCGATCTTGGCTTCCACGTTCGCGTAGTCGCCCTTGATCACGTTGCCCGCGTAGTCCGGGAACGGGTACGTGAGCAGGATCCGCAGCGCCGTCGGCAGATCCTGGCCCGCCTCGGTCAGCTTCCGCAGCGTCGGCTGCAACGCGCGGAGGTTCGCGACCAGCGTGTCCTTGCTCGCCTTGATCGTCTCGGTGGCGACCCCGGAAAGGGTGTTGAGCGACTGCAGCATGCCGACCAGCTGCTCCCGTTGCTCGGTCACGACCTTGAGCCCCGGCGAGAGATTGTCGAGCGCGTTCGTGAGGTTCTGCGTCTGGCCGACCAGGGTTTTGGACAGCTTGTCGAGGCCGTCGATGGCGCGCAGGATCTCACCCTTGTGCCCGTCGAGTTCGGTGGCCAGTTTGTCCACTTGGGACAGCAGGGAGCGGACCTCGGCCTCGTTGCCGGTGAGCGCTTCGTTGAGTTCATGGCTGATCTTCTGGATCTGCTCGACGCCGCCGCCGTTGAGCAGCAGGGAAAGCGCGCCGAGGACCTCTTCGACCTCGGGGTTGCGGTTCGTGCGGTCCAGCGGGATCTTCGCGCCCTCGGCGAGCGTTCCCTCGGGCTTCTCGGGGGCGTGCAGGTCGACGAACTTCTCGCCGAGCAGGCTGGACTGCCGCAGCTCGGCGCGCGCGTTCGCGGGCAGCGGGATGTCGCCGTTGACGACCATGCTCACCCACGCCGAACGCGTGTCCGGCGCGAGATCGATCTTCTCGACGCGGCCGACCGGGACGTCGTTGACCTTCACACTCGCCTGCGGCACCAGGTCGAGGACGTCGGAGAACTGCGCGGAGAGCCGGTACGGGTGGTCGCCGAGATCCGCTCCACCCGGCAAGGGCGTGTTGTACAGCCCCGAAAAACCGCCGTCACCGCAGCCGGCCAGCACGAGGACGCCCGCCATCACTCCCGCGATCTTCTGCCGTTGCCGCCTCATTTCGGGAGCCCCTTCGTCATGACGTCGACGAGCGGGAGCGGCAGCGGTGGAAGTTCGCCGCTCTGCAGTGAGGCCAGCACCTGCGGGACCGACGGGAGTTTCAGCGTGCCGTCGAGGACCGGCGCGAGCTGTTTGCAGATGTTGCCCAGCGCGTCCGGAATCGGTTTCGGCGTGCTCGCGCTGATCAGGCGGCACACGGTCAGGATCGGCGGATGCGTCAGCTCGTTCAGGTTGTCCCGCACCGCGATGGTGCCGGACGCGGCGTCGTAGGAGTTGATGAAGTTGGTCGCCCCGGTCGGCGCGATGTCGATCACCTCGGCGAGCGACGCCCGCTGGTCCACGAGCACCTTCGTCAGCCCGGCCAGTTTGTCCACATTGGACGAGAGAAGATCCTTGTTCTCCGCGACGAACTTCTCGACGTCGCCCATCGCCGTCGCCAGGGAGTTCAGCGCGGCACCCACGTCGGCGGAATCCGCGGCGAGGAAACCGCTGACGTCCGCGGCCCGGCGATAGAACTCGTTGAGCTGCTTGTCGCTTTCGGCCAGCGCGCCGGTGAAGGAGTTCAGGTTCTGCACGGTGGTGAACAGGTCGCCTTTGGAGCTGTCCAGGGTCTTGGCCAGTTCGGACAGCCGCGTCACCGTGGTGTTGAGGTTCTTCCCGTTTCCGTCGAGGTTCGCGGCCGCGGTGTCGAGCACGTCGGACAGCGCGCCGTTCTTGTTGGCGCCGTTGGGTCCGAGGCTGGTCGAGAGCTTGTCGAGGCTCGTGTAGAGGTCGTCGAGTTCGGCGGGCGTCGCCGTCTTCTCCTTGGCGATCACCGTGTCCGTCGCCATTTCGGGGCCGCTCTCGTAGGCTGGGGTCAGCTGGACGTACCGGTCGCTGACCAGGCTCGGCGCGACGACGACGGCGCCCGCGTCGGCCGGGATCGGCGTGTCGCCGTCGATCCTCATGTCGACCCGGACCGCCTCGCCCTGCGGTGTCACGCCGGTGATCTCCCCGACCTTCACGCCGAGCACCCGGACCGACGAACCCGCGTAGAGCCCGACGGTCTTGCCGAAGTAGGCGCTGATCCTGGTCCCGCCCGGTTCCTTGAACACCAGCCACAGCCCGGCGGTCAGGAGGAGCACGAGGACGCAGGCGAACGCGACCCACGTGTAGACCGTGCGCCCGGTGCGTGTCCGGATGGTCATCGTCCGCCCACCCCCTGGTTCGGTGCCGCGATCGGCGGGGTGCAGCCCTCCGGGTTCACCTGGAACGCGCCCGCGATGATCGTCGGCGGCAGCAGCCCGCACAGGTATCCCTCGAACCAGCGCCCGTTGCCGGTCGCGTTGGCGCCGACGCGGGCGAACGGCGCCATCAGCGCGAGGCTACGGCTGAGGTTGTCCTGGTTGCGCTGCAGGATGTCGGTGACCTTTCCGAGTTTCTCCAGCGTCGGCTTCAGCTGGTGCCGGTTGTCGGCGACGAGACCGGACAGCTGCGCTGAAACCTGTTGCGTGCCCTTGAGCAAGGTGCTGATCGCGTCCTTCCGGTTCTGCAGTTCGGCGAGCAGGAGATTGCCGTCGTCGAGGATCCGTTTCAGCTGCGCGTTGCGATCGGACAGCGTCTTGGACACCTTGCTCGTGTTGGCCAGCAACGTCTTCAGGTCACCGTCGCGTGAGGACACCGTCTTGGACAAGGAGGAAAGGCCGCTCAGCGCGTCCTTGAGGTACTGCGGGCTGTCCTTGAGCGCGTCGGAAAGGACGGTGAAACTCGACGCCAGCTGCGCGGTGTCGATCTCGCCGACCGTGCCCGACAGCTCCTGGAACGCGTCCTGCAGTTCGAACGGCGTCCGCGTGCGGTCGAGCCCGATGGTGGTGTTCGGGTCCTGGTTTCCCTTGCCCTTCGGCGTGAGCGCGAGGAACTTCTCGCCCAGCAGCGTCTTGATCTCGATCGACGCGGCGGTCGCGTCGCCGACCCGGACATCCTTGACCCGGAACTTCACCAGCACCTTCTTGCCCGCCAGCTCCACCGAGCTGACCTGGCCGACCTTGACGCCGGCGACCTGCACCTCGTTGTCCGGCGCCAGCCCGGCGGACTCGCCGAAATACGCGGAGTACGTCGTCCCGCTGCCGAACAACGGGATCCGGTCGGAGAAGTACGTCGTCGCCGTGATCAGCACGATCAGGATGAGCGTCACGCCGCCGACCACGGCCTGGTTGCGTTCCTTGAGCGGCTTCACGGCCCGCACCTCTCCGGTCGCTGCGTGCCGGGCAGCGGCGTGATCGGCAGTTCGATGTCGAGCGACTTGATGCCGATGCTGCCGGAGATCCCGCACAGGTAGTAGTTGAACCAGCTGCCGTAACTCAGCGTCCTGGTGAACTTCTGCAGGTTGCCCGGCAGCACCTGCAGGAGATGGTCGAGCAGCTGTTCCGAATCGCCGAGGTTCCGCGACAGCGCGCCGAGCTGGACGACGTCGTCCTTGAGCGCGGGCCGCGCGTCGGCGAGCAGCCCGGTCGTGGCGACGGTGAGGTCGCCCAGCGCCTTGACCGCCTCCCCGATCGGCTGCCGCTGCTCGGCCAGCCCGGTGACCAGCCGTTGGGTCTGATCGATCAGCTCGCCCAGTTCCGGCGAGCGTTTCTCGACCGTGCCGAGCACGGCGTTGAGGTTCGCGATGACGTCACCGATGATCTTGTCCTTGCCCGCGATGGCCGACGTGACCGACGCGGTGTGCGCGAGCAGGCTGGTGATCGTGCCGCCCTCGCCCTGGAAGACCTGGATGATCTCGTAGGACAGTTTGTTGACGTCCTCGGGGTTCAGCGCGCGGAAGAGCGGTTTGAACCCGTTGAACAGCACGGTCAGGTTCAACGCCGGTTTGGTGCGCTCGGGTGGGATGACCCCGCCGCGCGGCAACGACTTCTCGTCCCCGATGTCCGTGCCGAGCGACAGATACCGCTGGCCGACCAGGTTGCGGTACTTGATCGTCGCGGTCACCGACGCCGGCAACCGGTGCGAGGTCTGGACGTCGAAATGGACCTGGGCGAGGTTTTTCTCGCCCTCCTCGACCTCGATCTTGCCGACCTGGCCGACCTTCACCCCGACGATGCGGACGTCGTCGCCCTCCTTGAGCCCGGACGCGTCGGTGAACTTGGCCGTGTAGCCGGAAGTGTCGCCGAAGTTGGTGTTCGCGATGGTGGCGCCGAGGACCGCGGTGAGCAACACGGTCACCACCGCGAAGACGAGGATCTTGACCAGATCCGGGACGAAGGACCTCATCGGACCGCCCTCCCACCCGCGGGGGAAGGTGGCGGTGAGGCGTCGGTGCCGGTGGTCGTGA
>NZ_JBWKEC010000037.1:0-80456 GCF_056435645.1 Amycolatopsis sp. NPDC043889 | reverse complement strand
CCGTCGACGATGAGGGGCCAGATGGAGGCGGTCATCGTGTCGGCGCCGAAGCGGAGGGCGAACTGGCGTCCGTGGATGTAGGAGGCGTAGGCCGCTCCGAGCGCGACCAAGGCAGTACAGCCGCATTGAATCCAGAGGGAGAGGTCTCGGCGGACGCTGTTCATGACGCGGCTCCACCGCGGTCTCGGCGGAGCCGGTTAATCCTCAAGGTGGCGGAAAGTCGCAGCTCAGAGGGCTGAGAGGACGCGTGGTTCCTGTCTGTACCTCGTCAGGGGTACGCGCAAAAAGCGTCGATCGATCGGATCGGCGCTTTTGCTATTTTCGGAGCCGACAAGGTGCCGGTGATTCTGTTCCTTGCTTCGCGGGATCCGGTAGCGCCTTCGGTGGCTTTCGCGCTGTCAGCGCTCGACGGGTTCGGGGCGGTTGAGCTCGTTCGCGAGCCCTTCGACGGGCTTGGTGAGGTATGGGTCGCGTTCGATCCACCGTTTTCCTTCGGCGGCGATGCCTTCCAGGATGTGCAGGGTGTGGGTGAACCCGGTGACGTCGAGGTTCATCTGTGCGACGACGTCCGGGCTTTCATCGGGGGCGGTCTGGTCGCTGGTGGGGTCGGTGATGTGGATGCCGCGGGGTTCGCCGTTCATGAGGGTGAGTTCGAGGTCGCAGCTGAGGTCGGTCGGTGTGGCTACGTAGACCGAGGAGACGGCGTCGAAGCGGAAGTTGTTGCGTTCGATGTCGGTGAGGGTCATGTGCTCGAAGTCGATCGAGGTGCCCAGCTCACGCACGCCGTCGAGGGTGATGAGGAAGAGGCGGATGTCGTACTTCGCGTATCGTCGCGGGCCACCGCGGACTCGCGCGTGTTTGCTGTCCTTGACCGGGGTCTGAAGGACTGCGTGGGTGAGCACGTCACGCCAAGCGAGGCGGTAGTGGTGCAGTGCCCGTTCGACGACGATCGTCTTGTCGGCGGTCAGCCAGGTCTCCATCTCGGTTTCCGATGGCCGGATCGCGTCCAGTTTGTCCTTCCAACGCTGGTACTCGTCCTGACGTGCCTTATGCACCCGCTGGTGTTCGAGCTGGTCTTCCGCGGCTCGCCGGCGTTCGCCGATGAGGTCAGACCAGCCGCGGAGTGCGTACGCCGCTCCGAGGAGCATGACAAGAGTCGCGGCCACGGTGGCCAGGAGTTCGGTTTCGAGCGCCGCCGAGACGGTGTAGGAGGCGAGGCCGAGAAAGGCCATTGTGGACAGTGTGCAGAGGATCTTGGTGGAGACGGCGACCTGGTACCTTTCGCGGTACTCGAACAGCTCACCCTTGTGCCACTTGTCGCGCACATCCCGCGCGAGAAAGCGGACGAGCCACTTGACCCGGCCGGCGGGGACCCGGCTTTCGCGGTAGAGATCGACGATCTCGTTGCGTAACCACGATCGGATACCGGCGGTTGTCCTCATCCAGTGCGTGCGATCCATGCCCCTGGGTGGGTACCGGTTGAAGTAGTACTCGAATTGCTGGGTCACGCTGGCGGCGAAGCCCTGGTCCGTGGTTTCCGTGGTCCCGCTCCGGCCCGCGTATCGCCGTTCGTGCTCGGCGAGGCGCTCACTGAGATAGCGCCACTGGAATCCGCTCCGGATCGCGAAACTCGCTGCGGCGATCGCGAGCAGATACGCCACTATCGGCAGCGGTAGTGCGGTCAAGAAGACCGCTTTGGCCAGGTAGGCGGCGCCGAGGACAGCCGCTACTGTGGCGAATCCGGCTCGGACGCGAAAGCGCGTCGTGCTCGTGGCGGGTGTCGGCTGTCGGGTCCGCGGGCCGATCGGGGATGGCTCGAAGTAGGCCCAGACGCGGTTCTGCCGGTCGTGGCTTGTGCGGGTTTCTTTCGCGTGCCGACGGATATCGGCCCAGAACCGGTCTTTCAGGCCGCCAGTGAGTATTAGGTCCAGGTGGTGGATAACCTGCCCGCGTTGCGGTGCCGGCAAGCCGGCCAGCTGCGTGAGCGCGTGCTCGGGATCTTTGTCGGTGCCGATGAGGTAGTCGAGCAGATCGTGTACTGCCGAGAGCGAGCGCGTCCACTCGTCGCCTGGGAGGTCGTCGCACCAGTGCACTTCGGATGCCAGGCGCTGTCGCTCGTCCGGGTCAAGGTCTCGGTAGGAGCGTTTGCTGAGCATCGCGAGTACCCAGTGGAACCGGACTTCGGCGTTGTCGTATCCGTGGGCGCGTGCTTCGTCGATGAGTGCGCGAGCGCGGGTCGGGACGCCGTCCCGCAGATACGCGATGCCGACCTTGTACTTTTCCTCGGGTGGAGCGTCGGGTAGGACTTGATAGACCGTCGAGTTGTGGATTTCGCCGGCCTGCATGCCGACCGTCGATCCGGTTTCAGCTGTGAACGTGGATTGATTCGGTGGGATCACAAGAGCCCCTTCGCCGCCGCCACGAGTGCGGCGATTTTCGCCGCGGGGCCGACGAGTTCCGCGATCAGCCCACCGAGCCGCTTGAGTGCCAGCACGAAGGTCTTCCTGCCCTCCGGCGTGTCGGACGCGATCGCCTTGTCCGCGATGTCGAGTTCACCGCGGGCGGCTTCGTAGGTGTCGTCGTCGAGCTGTCCGCGCGAGTGCTCCCGTTCGAGATCGCGGCGTAGGCGTGACAACTCGGTCGCGAAATCCGGGGCGCCCTCGAAACGGGAGGAGACGTTCTGCACGACGGTGCTTCCGGAGATGGTCCCGGCCTGCATCCCGACCGTGCCGGTCCCACTGATGTGGACAGTACGCGGCCCGTCCGAGGCGTTCGAGTTCCGCATGGTGACGTGTTCCCCTTCTTTGAGTAGCTCGGTGGCGAGGTGGGTCGCGAACGTCGCGGCGTTCGCGGCGGCCCGTGGTTGCCAGTTCCGGTCTGCGGCGGAGTTCTTCGTTCCGTCGGCCTGGTCACTGATGCCGCGCACGATTGCGACGTGGGCGCCGTTGAGGTGACCGGCCTGCGCGACGCCTGCGGCTTCCATCTCGATCGCGAGCGCGTCGTTGAAGTGGTCGCGAATCCATCGCGCCTCGGCGGAAATGGTCGAGTTCTGCACGATCTCACCGGCGGCGATGAGGCCGAAATGGGCGTTCGTGCCGTCGGGGAGGTCTCGCGTCCAGTCGTCGATGCGTGCGACGTGCTGCGCGATCTGGGCCACTTCGTGCGAGGTTTCCCAGGTCCTGGGGCGGGCTTTGAGGCCGTCGTCCTCGCTGGTTCCGCCGTGGTAGGCGTAGACGTGAGTCGCGAAGACGACGTCGCCGAGCGGGGTGCCCCACAGGGCACCGGCGACACCGACGAACATCAGTGCGGTCGGGGAGAAGTGCGAGATGGCGCGTTCGGCCAGTACCGCGGCCGAGTGGTTGCCCTTGCCGGTGAGGCCGAGCGCGACGCGGCACGATGTACCGCGAACGGTGCCGACCTCGAAACGGGTACCGCGATCGTGCCGGTCCGGTTGCAAGTTTTCGAGCCGGTTCCGGACCGCCTCGTACTCGGGATTCAAGGCGGTCAGCATCACCACCAGGTCGTCGGTCATGGGTTCCCCTCTCGTGTCGTCGCCGTGGTGGGTCGTACCAGCGGCGGGTGAAGTGTCGTGCGATCACCGGCCTTGAACAGCCGGGCGGGACGGCCTTTGCCGGTGCGGCGTTCGGCGCCGGCGGGCACGATGAAGCCGGTGACGGCCTGAACCTTCCGGTAGAAGTTCCGCAGATCGAGCGGGCAGCCCCACACGGCCTCGTATACCTGCTGCAGTTCGTTGATGGTGAAAGTCTTCTGGCAGAAAGCCGTTGCCAGCGCCGAGTGTTCGAGCTTCGACCGCGCTCGCTCCAGGCCGTCACCGAGGATCTCGTCGTGGTCGAACGCCAGCCGAACCCGCCCGCGCAGGATGTCCGGCACCGGCGTCCACGCCGCGTGTGCGGCGTCAGTGCCTGCCAGTGGTTCCGGGAGACCGGGAGCGATGGCCAAGTAGGCCACCGAGATCACACGTCCGCGGGGATCTCGGTCCGGTGTTCCGTAGGCACCCAGTTGCTCTAAATGCAGTTGCGACGCATCGAGATTCGCCTCCTCCCGTAGCTCGCGATGGGCTGCGGCGAGTACGTCCTCCCGGTCGTTGTCCAAGAAGCCGCCCGGCAGCGCCCATGAACCCTGGAAAGGTTCGATGCCCCGTTCGACGAGCAACACGTGGAGTGCCGACTCGCGCAGGGTGAAGATCACCAGGTCCACGGCCAGCAGCACCGGCGGGGGAGTCCAGTCGTCATCCGGCATGTCCCTGACCGTACTTACTGTCAGATAGACAGTAAATATGGCGTTCGGGTGGTCTGTGATCGGGAGCGTGTCGAAGGGCTCTTGTGACAGTGGCGTTCGTGTCCGCCGGTTTTGTTCTCCTCAAACGCCGCCGCGCCGTATGTTGCTCATTCCGCACTGGTTGCGGGTGCTGAAGCGATGTTCGCGCAGAGTTACTGCGGAATGCCGAGGATGAATGCCGACCGCGCTGGCCGTCGGCTCGAGTCGTCGCGCGAGGACTTCCAGAGCTCAACGGTCGCGGGGGCAGGAGGTCATCGAGGATGAGCGGTCAGATGGAGCGGCCATTGTCTCGGCGCCGAACCGGAGTGTGAACTGACGTCAGTGAAAGCGGGGAGGTAGGCAGCGCCGAGGGCAACCGAGGCCGGTGCAGCAGTACTGGACTTAGGGAGCCAGGTCCCGGTGGGCGGGCTGGATCATGCCGCATCCTCACCGCGGCGTCGTCGGAAGCGGTTGAACGTCAGAGTGGTGGAAGGTCGCAGAGCAGAGGCTTGCAAGCGCGAATGGTTGCAAGTTCATGCCTCGACGGCCGGGCCGCTCACGACGGGACCAGCCCCGCTCGCGCGGGGAAGACTTACCGGAGGTGAACTGTCACGTCCGCGAGTTGGGACTGGTCCCGCCTGCGCGGGGACGATGTCACAACACAGGCCGGAGACGTCGTCGCCTGCGGACCAGCCCCGCCTGCGCGGGGACGACGAAGGCAAGCGGACGACTGCGGATGCTGCGGCGGGACCAGCCCCGCCTGCGAGGGGACGACCCACCAGGCCGATGCGCTCACCGAGGGCCCGCGGGACCAGCCCCGCCTGCGCGGGGACGACCATGAGTTCCTGCACGCCGCTGCCGGTGACGATGGGACCAGCCCCGCCTGCGCGGGGACAACCTGAGCCGCGGCGAGGACGGCGGAGCCACTGCGGACCAGCCCCGCCTGCGCGGGGACGACATGACCGACCAGCTACGAGCCAAGATCGCCGAGGGACCAGCCCCGCCTGCGCGGGGACGACCCGCCGGGACGCTCGAGCATCCCGCGCGTCCACGGACCAGCCCCGCCTGCGCGGGGACGACGCGTGCTGCGCGGTGAACGTGGTGCTGTGGGGCGGACCAGCCCCGCCTGCGCGGGGACGACACTTGCTGACCTGGTGCTTTGAAGATCATAGTGGTGGACTTCGTTTGGTTTGGCTGCCACGCCCAGGCCTTCCGTGAGCGGTGGAGATCCGTTTCAAGGTATCGATCCGATTAACCTTGCTTCCGTAGGGTCTGTGTGCGGTCGCTGGTTCTGAGGTGTCGTCGCTTGGGGTATCGGCGGTGTTTCATCTGGGGAGTCTGGTTCGTGTTCTGGCGGAGCCGTGTGTGATAGGGCTCCTTGTTTCCGCCATTTTCTGAGGATGCGGCGGCCGTAGTTGTGGGTGCCGGCGATCCGGTCGAGGTCGGCGCCGGTGGGTATGCGTCCTTCGGCTTGTTCGGCGAGGTAGTAGGCCCACATGCGTTCTTCAGCGGTTTGCTCGACGGCTGGCACCTGCTTGCCTGCCGGGGCCGGTTGACCAACTGCGGAGTCGCTAGGTGGATCCAGCCGTTCGTCACCATGACTTTCACGGAGGTGGGCTGTCTCAGCCCTGTGTCGCTTGAGTGCTCGGTTGAGCAGTTCGACGGCTAACAGGAGGGCTAGGGGAGGGCAGGCGGCGACGGTCACGCCGAAGATGCTCAGGTCTGGTGTGGAGCCGATGTTGGCGCAGAGTGAGAGTGAGATTCCGAAGATGAACGCCAGCCACGCGGTCCAGCGGCCTCGTGTTCGGTCAGCGTCGGCGGGTTTCCAGAGTTCGACGGTGGCGATCATGAGGAGGCCGTCGACGATGAGTGGCCAGATGGAGGCGGTGGTGTGGTCGGCGCCGAAGTGGAGGGCGAAGTCTCGTCCGTGGCGGTAGGAGGCATAGGCGGCGCCGAGGGCGACCAGGGCGGTGCAGCCGCACTGCACTGCCAGAGCCGGTTCGCGCCACGGTCGGGATGATGTTGCTCCGTTCGTGGTGGTCATAGCGGTCACCGGGCCTTGCGGCGGTGCCGCTCGATCACGGTCGTAGCTGAGATCCGCAGTTCACGAGGGGCTTGATCCCGTGTAGATGCTGTTCGAGCCGCGCCGGGGGCACTCGCAGGATGCACATTGGGCTTGGCCTGGGCATTGGTGTTGCGACGCGGCGTCGCTGATGGCGGATATCAAGTCCCGGTCTCCGGGGAGCGTGGCCGTGATGGTCGCTTGGTCGGTCTTGTAGTGGACTTTGATCGTGAGTTGTGTCAGGTCTAGCAGGCGGTGAAGCAGGTCGGCTGGGGCGTGGCGCAGGTTGGCCTTCAGGAAGGGCAAGGCGTCCAGCAGGTTCGCTTGGTCCAGGTTCGATGGGCCTGGGGCGTCCGCGCCGTCAGTGATTCGGCTTAGCGCGTCGAGGAGTGTTTTACGCTCGTTGAAGACCTCGTTGTAGCGCTGTCTGAGGCCTTGGGTGAAGGGATCGTGTGTCTGCTCGCCAGAAGCATGAAGCAGGCGGCGGGTGCGAGAAGAAGTGCGTTGAGGAGTAGTCCGGCCACGCCTGGTGTCGAGTGTGGAGTCCCGTGGACCAGGTCCTCGGAGTTCCCTGACAGGCAGGGATGAAACTTGCCTCGCCGGGACTCTGCGCCGGGTGTGAGGCTGAGCGCGAGTACGCAGGTGAGTAGCAAGAGTGTCGTCAGCAGGTATTTCCGATGCCATCCGGTAAGGGCGGCCAGCTTCGGGGCCAGTGGCACACTGATCAGGGCGCCGACGACCAGCAGGGCCGGTGTCCAGAGTGACACCGGCATGCTGGTGCCGAAGAGCGTCACAGCAACTCCTCTTGCCCTGAAAGTGCTATCGCCTGTCAGGCAGATGGCCGCTTGGAAAGAAAAAAGTAGGCGTAGCGTTCGTCGAGTTCGTTCCGGGGAACGAGGTGGACGGCGTGCGGAGTGAGGCCGCAATGTTCGGCGAGCTGCCAGAACCTCTCGATCGGGTAGGTCGTCATGTGCGCGAGTCCGCGGCGGTAGGAACGACGGCGTGGTCTGGTGTGCCAGGTTCCGGTGTCGTATTTGATCTGGATCAGCGCCAGGCCGCCGGGGGCGAGCAGGTCCCGGGCGATGTGCAGGAGTCGTTCACCGTATTCGGGGCTGGGGATCAGTTCGAAGACGTAGAAGGACAGGAAGACGTCGCATAGTCCGTCGATCTGCCCGAGGGCTGCTTCGGGGTCCGGGACGCTGATGGGGACCGGTGTGAAGGGGGTGTCGCAGACGTTCGCGATCTGCTTGCCGCACTCGGTGAGGGACTCGGGGGAGATGTCGACGCCGATGAATTCCTTGGCGTGGACGGCGAAGGCCGCGGCGTTGGCGCCACCGCCGCATCCCCATTCGACGATCCGATTCCAGGGGCGGGCGAACCCGGCCATGCGGGCTCCGGATTCGAACAGGGCGAGGTGTTCCCGGCCGATCCGGTCCCACAGATCGTTGTCGTGGAACGCCGGCGAGTCGCGCCAGTGGGAGTTGGCCGACCAGCGGTCTCCGGACGGGCGTTGCCAGTAGTCCTGCGCGTCCGCGGAGATGCTCGAGTCCGGCTGGTGGAATCCCGCCGTGGCCAGTGCGCGCTGCAGGTGGTCTTCGACGGTGATGGCGAAGCGTTTGCTGCGGGAGAGTGCGTCGGGAAGGCGTCTTCTGACGGCGTCGACGAGGCTGGTCCTGTCGGACATGCGTGCCCTTTCGCTGGTTCGTGCCCAGAACGGGGACCGGTTCAGGCCCGGAGAAGTCCGGGTGAGGTCAACCGGTCGGCGATCCCAGGATTCCGCGAGGCGCGGTGAATTCCGCCGCGCTCAAGCCAGCGCGGCGAGTGATTCGTGAACGTCAGCGCAGGGCGGGTGGCCCGCGGCGTGGTCGAGAACGGCGCAGCAGAATCTCGGTCGCGACGTCTTGCCTGGCCGTCTGGGGGAGCGGTGACCACAACGGGGGATGGGACGCCGTGGTCGTCGACGGCAGCCAGCCAAGGGTTCGCCACACGAGACCGCGGACGGCGAGCAGTGCGGTGTCGGCGCGCGTCAGCAGCAGCCCGAGGAGCACGACGGCCACCGCGTGTATTTCGAGCACGGGCAGCGGGTCGAGCGCGGCGAAGGACGCGTCGAGGTGCCGGTGCGTGAGATGTGTCGGGAGAAGGAGGACGGCGTGCAGGATGAGCTGGGTGGCGGCCAGCGCGCCGATGGCGGCGAGGGATCCGCGGTAGCGGTCGGCGATGGCGGTACCTGCCCAGCCGATGAGCCCGCCGATCGCCACGGTCATCCCGACGTCGGGTAGCACGCCGCCGCCCAGGACGTGAGCCGCGATGCCGAGAGACGCGGACACGGCGGCCAGCATGACGCTTCGGGCGGCGCGAACCGCGCTCGGTGTCCCCTCCGTGTCTCGCGTCACGCACGCAAGCCTAGAGGCTGCGCGACTTGATCGGTTCCTCCGAAGGTGACTCGTTCCCGGAAACCCCGTCGTCGAGGTGGTCCGCGTGGAACAGGGCTTGCTTGAGTAGTCGCCCCACGTGATCGTTCGCGGCCGAGTAGTAGACGAAGGTGCCTTCGCGGCGGCCCTTGACCAGCCCGGCCAGCCGGAGCTTGGCCAGGTGCTGGCTGACCGCGGTCGGGGCGGCACCGGCGAGTTCGGCGAGGCAGGCGACCGACGACTCGCCTTGCAGCAGTGCCCACAGGACCTTGATCCGCGTCGGATCGGCCAGCATCCGGAAGGACTCTGCGGCCAGGTGTACTTGCTCGTCGTTGGGCATCTCGAAATCCGGCAGCGACGTGTGCATGGCGACAGCATACCCACCTACCCACGTACTTGCGTATCTGCGTGAGTGCGCATATAAGATGCTTTCGTGACTGCGGAACTGCGAGCACCCGAGAACGCGACCCACACCCCGGCCAGTGGCGTTCGGGACGGGAAGCGGCGGGCGGGGATCTGGGTGGTGCCGGAGGTGCGGTGGGCGGCCGCGGCGACGGCACTGTTCGCACTGGGTTCGGTGGTGCAGGTCGCCGAGGGCCCGTCGTGGTTGTGGTGGGCGCTGTATCTGGCCTGCTATGTGACCGGAGGATGGGAACCGGGGTGGGCCGGGCTGCGGGCCCTGTGGGAGCGAAAGCTCGACGTCGACCTGCTGATGGTGCTCGCGGCGATCGGCGCGGCCGCGATCGGCCAGGTCTTCGACGGCGGTCTCCTCATCGTCCTCTTCGCCCTTTCCGGTGCGCTGGAAGCACTCGCGACCAAACGCACCGAGGACTCCGTAAGGGGGCTGCTCGACCTGGCTCCTGAGCAGGTCACCCGCCTCACCGCATCCGGTGAGGAAACCGTTCTCGCGTCGGCCGTGCGCGTGGGTGACTTGATCGTGGTCCGCCCTGGCGAGCGGATCGGCGGTGACGGCGAGGTCGTCGCCGGTGCCGGTGAGGTCGACCAGGCCACCATCACCGGCGAACCGTTGCCGGTCGACAAGACCGTCGGCGACGAGGTGTTCGCCGGCACGCTCAACGGCACCGGCATGCTGCGGGTGCGGATCACCAGGCCCGCGCAGGACACGGTGATCGCGCGGATCGTCGCGATGGTCGCCGAGGCCAGTGTCACGAAAGCCCGCACGCAGTTGTTCATCGAGAAGATCGAGCAGCGCTACTCGATCGGCATGGTCGCGGCCACGGTGGCGCTGTTCGTCATCCCGTTGCTGTCCGGGGCCGCCTTCGAGTCCACCCTGTTGCGGGCCATGACCTACATGATCGTCGCGTCACCGTGCGCCGTGGTCCTGGCCACGATGCCCCCGCTGCTGTCGGTGATCGCGAACGCCGGGAAACACGGTGTGCTGGTCAATCCGCGGTGGTCCTCGAACAACTCGGCACCGCCACCCAGGTGGCCTTCGACAAGACCGGCACACTCGCCGAAGGCGATCCGCGCGTCGCCGAGATCCGTACCTTGCCCGGCGTCGGCTTCACCGGAGAGGACCTGCTCGCACTGGCCGCCGCGGCGGAGTACGCCTCTGAACACCCCTAGGCACGCGCCGTCGTGGCCGCGGCTCGGGACGCCGGGATAGCTCCACGTCCGGCGGAGACGTTCAGCTCGACGCCGGGGCGAGGTGTGACCGCTCGTGTCGACGGCCGTGTGATCGAGGTCGGCAGTCCGCTCCGGCTGCTGGTCGACGCCCAAGGCGAAGCCCTTGCCGCGGTGACCGAGCTGGAGGAGGTCGGGTACACCGCCGTCGTCGTACTCGTCGACGACAACCCGGCCAGGATCTTGGGCCTCTCGGACCGGCTGCGTCCCGGCGCCGCGTCGACGATCAGGCGGCTCACCGCTCTCACCGGCACTGAACCGGTGCTGCTCACCGGCGACAACCTTCGCGCCGCCACCCGCCTCGCCGCGGAAGTCGGCATCACCGAGGTTCGCGCCGGCCTGCTGCCCCAGGACAAGGTCGCCGCGGTGCGCGAGCTCGAATCGCGCGGCGCCAACGTGGTCCTGGTCGGCGACGGCGTCAACGACGCACCCGCGCTGGCCGCGGCGCACATGGGCATCGCGATGGGGCGTTCCGGAAGCGACTTGGCCTTGGACACCGCCGACGCGGTCGTCACCCGCGACGAGCTGACCGCGATTCCCGCTGTTCTCGGTCTGGCCGGGCGCGCACGACGGCTGGTCATTGCGAACCTGGTCATCGCCGCCACCTTCATCGGCGTTCTGGTGGCGTGGGATCTCTTCGGCACACTGCCGCTGCCGCTCGCCGTCGCCGGGCGCGAAGGATCCACCGTCCTGGTCGGACTCAACGGGCTTCGGCTTCTTCGCCGGGTCGCGTGGGATCGGGCGGTGGGGCCGCCGGGAGATCCCGGGAATGCCGGAGTGTGCTGAGAAGCGGGACCACGCCGTAGAGCCCGAAAAGCGCGGCGATGATCCAGAGCGCTGGACGGTTTCCGAGTAGGGAACCGAGAGTTCCCGCGGCGAGTGTGCCCAGGGGGATGGTGGCGTAGTTGAGGAATTGCATGCTGGCGCTGACCCGACCGAGCAGTGCGGGCGGGCAGTAGGCCTGCCGGAAGGCGATCACGATCACGGTGATGGCGACCAGACCGGCGCCCAGTATCGACACCCCGATGACCATCGGGATGAGCCCGGCCCCGGCGGTGGTCAGCGGAATCAGAATAGAGAACGGCGCCGTTCCCGCTGCCCAGACTTGGATCGCACGGGCAGTGCCGAGACGGTCCGCGGTGACGGGCGCGGCGACGGCGCCGAGGACACCGCCGACGCTGGTGGCGGCGACCACGAGGCCGACCATTCCCGGTGCGAGAGCGACGTCCTGGACCAGGAACGTGATCTGCAGAGTCTGCAAGCCGGTGTAGGCGACGTTTCCGGTGGCGCTGAACAAACTCAGCGTTCGTAGATAGGGGTCGTGAAGCGTGAATCGAAGCCCGGCGCGGATCTGCGACAGCATGCCCTGGCCGGACTCAACGCTACGTGGTCGCGGTTCCTGCACGCGGATGCGGAGCAGGCACAGCGCGGAGACGGCGAAGCTGAGCGCGTCCGCGAGCACGGCGATCGGAGGTCCGAGTACCTGGGCCAGCAGCCCGCCGAGGCCGCGGCCGGCGATCTGGGCGGCTTGTTCGCCGCCCTGGAGTTTCGAGTTGACGTCGACCAGGTTCGCCGCGGGGACCAGGGCGGGGACGTAGGCCCGGTACGCGGTCACGAACAGCACGGTCGACGCCCCGCCCAGAAACGCCACGACAAGCAGATGGGCAACGCTGAGTGCGTCGAATGCCGCGGAAACGGGAATGCTGGCCAACAGCAGCAGCGACACCGCGTCGCAGCCGAGCATGATCGGCCGACGGCGTAACCGGTCCACCCACACCCCGGCCGGAAGGCTGAGCAGCAGCCAGGGCAAGTAGGCGGCGGCGGTGAGCGCGCCGACGACGAACGGACCCGCGCCGAGCGTCGTGATCGCGATCAGTGGCAGCACCACGGTGGACACCGAACTGCCGAGCTTGCTGCTCGTTTCTCCCAGCCAGAGAAGACGAAAGCCGCGATGCCCTGTCGCCTGACTGGTCTCGCGCATGCCGACACCGCCGATATCACTGTCATTTATGCTGATGACAGTGACAGGCTAACAGGAAGGCATGACTGGTCAAATGAATTTTGACAGTTACTACGACGGGCCGGTGAGGACCGCCGTACTGTTGGTGAACGGCCTCACCGGCGGCCAGGAACGTGGCCGCGACCTCTCGCCTCCCGTCGGCGCCGCAATGCGGGAGGCGGCGACCGGGGCGCTGCGTTCGGCCAGTGAGATGTTCGAAACGCTTTCCCTGGTCAGTGCCGCGGAGGCCAGAGGGCTCGCTGATATGGCTGTCCGGCTTCGTGACGTGTTCGAGGCGGTCTCGGCCGGCGAGCCGGCCACGGCCACCTCGCGGATCAACGAGTTGCTCGCCGAGACGAGGACGGAACCGCGGCTCGTCACTCATGAGGGCCAGCCGTGGCCGCATCTGCACTTCGCCGGGCAACGCGGGGGAGTGGCCGCGGAATGGAGCGGCGCCTGCGCGGCCGCACTCGCCGTGGTCCTGGGCGGCGCGGGACGCGACAGGCTCGGCGTGTGCACGGCGGTCCGCTGCGACCGGGTCTACGTCGACACCTCGCACAACGGCACTCGCCGGTTCTGCTCGACGGCTTGCCAGAATCGCGTGAAGGCGGCGGCGTTCCGGGCGCGCGGCAAGGAGTCGCAGTGACTGCGGAGCACTGATCCGTTCGGACTAGGTGAAAGACACAGCCGGGCTATGAGGCCTGGTACTGGTTGGTTTGAGCCCTTCGGCGCAGGATCGAGGAACCGGTCCGACACCGACACAGCGTGGGGGAACACATGAACACCACCGCCAGCGCCAACGTCCGGGCACTCTTCGCGTGCCGGGGAATCGGCCTCGCCACCGCCAGTGAGCCGGACCTCGTGATCGATCGCTTCGACAACTGGGCCAACCAGTCCAGTGACGTCGTTTTCGGCTGCTTCACGGGCGCCTGCTGTACCGCGCCGCCCCTGGCCGAGGCCGCCTGACACCGGCGGACTTCAGGAAGTGGCAGCAGCCTTGTCCGGGGCGTCTTCTCGCTGAGACGCCTCGTGCAATGCGCGCAATTCGCGTAGCTCGACGAGAACCGTCGCCAGCGTGGCCGCCTGATCCTCATCCTGCCGCGGGGCCTCGTCGGGCGACGTTTGTGCCTGCATCGCGCTGACCGCGACCGCGATGAACAGGTTGAGCACGGTGAACGTGGTCACCACGATGTAGAGGGTGAAGAAGAGCGGAAACGACCCGGCGCATGCTCGGCACAATCGAGATCAGCCGCAGCGCGCGGAGGATCCTCAGCGCCCGCAACACCGAGAAGGCTCCCGAGGTCGGCAGGAGCGCGATCACCACGATCACCGTGTCGAACCAGTCCCACGGATCCCGGAAGAACCGGAGACCGTGCGCGTAGATCCTCGCGATCAGCTGGGCTGCTGTCCCGGGCCGCGGATGCTGGACGACTCGACGGGCCAGGCTGGGCCGAGATGGTGCGCGCCGCGGGTTTCGTTGTGGAGGCGGAGGGCGACGTCGGCTGGCTGCACTACGTCGTCGCGACCGCTCCCGCGATGGAGGAGTGAGTCAGCGAGCGTCCGCGGGCCAGCGTCGGTGATCGCGGTCGATGACGAATTCGTGGCTGTGCTGCCAAAGTCCGTCGCCGACCTCCTCGGCGTCGCTGAGGTGGGCGGAGTCGGTGTCGTGGTGGTGGGTGTGTTCCAGGAAGTGCGGGTCCCGGCGTGGCCACGACTTGGCCGCCAGGGCGAATCCGGCGAGGCCGAGGACGCCGAGCACGATCCAGGTCGTGGTGAACCCGGCCGCTGTGGCGAGCCAGCCGGCGATCGGGTAGGCGAGCAGCCAGCAGGCGTGCGACAGTGAGAATTGGGCGGCGAAGATCGCGGGCCGGTCGCTCGCGTGGCTGGAGCGGCGCAACACTCGTCCCACGGGCGTGAGGACCAGTCCGGTGCCGAGTCCGACGGCTGCCCATACCGCCAGCGCCGCGGTCCAGCGCCAGCCGCCGCTGTCCACTGTGGACAGTGCGATCGCGCCTGCCATTCCGGAAAGCAGGACGCCGCCACCGGTGAGCATGACCGTGCGTTCCGGAATCCGGTCCAGCACACGGGGAAGCAGGAGTGCGACGAGGATCGTGCCGATGCCGTTGCCCGCCAGCAGAAGCGCGACGTCGGCCTGCGAACGGCCGAGGGTGTCCTGGACGTAGTTGACCGTGTTGACCATGACCACGGACCCGACGGCGGCGACCACCAGATCCAGGCCCAGCGTTCCACGCAAGCGCGGCGTCGCGGCGAAGACCCGGATCCCCGCCAGGGTTCGATCCCAGACTCCGCCGCGATCACTACGGGTCGCGTCCGGAATCCGGGTACTCAGCACCAGTACCGCCGAGGCCACGAAACCGACCGACGTGCCGGTGAACAGCCAGTGGAACGACACCAGGCTGAGCACCGCGGCAGCCAGCAGCGGGCTCAGGAGGCTCTCCATCGTCGACGCCAGCTGCGACAGTGACAACGCCTTCGTGTAGTCACGTTCATCGGGCAGGATGTCGGGCAGGACGGCCTGGAAGGTCGGGGTGAACGAGGCCGACGCGGATTGCAGGACGACGATCAGGACGTAGATCTGCCACACCTGGTCCACAAAGGGCAGCGCCAGCACCACCAGGGCGCGAACCGCATCGAGGCTGACGAGGAACAGGCGCCTCGGCACCCGGTCGGCGTAGGCGCCCGCGAGCGGGGCGACGGTGACGTAGGTGATCATCTTGATCGCCAGCGCGGTACCCAGGACGGCACCGGCGTTCGCGCCCGCCAGGTCGTAGGCCAGCAGGCCGAGCGCTACGGTCGTCAAGCCGGTGCCGAACAAGGCGACCAGTTGTGCGCCGAACAGATGCCGGTAGTCCCGATGCCCGAACAGCGACACGCTTCACCTCTCCCGCCATAAGTGAACTCTCTGCCATGATAGGTGCTCATGTACGCACATGACAAATCCGATGATCAGTGGTCTGTGCTTCCGCCGGGCGACCAGGTCGATGCCGCGTCCACGTCGCTGCGGATGCTGGCCGATCCGACGCGGATGCGGATGCTGTGGCTGCTCAGCGGCGACGAGTACGACGTGGCGTCGCTGGCCGCGGCGGTCGCCATCGCCCGCCCGGCGGTGTCACAGCACCTGGCCAAGCTCAAACTCGCCGGATTGGTCAGCCAGCGTCGCGATGGCCGCCGGATCCTCTACCGCGCCCGCGGTGGGCATGTCCGCCGTCTCCTGGTCGAGGTCATGAACGCAGCCGATCACCACATCCACGGCATCCCCGACCACGACTGAGCGGTAGGGCGGATTTTCGCTTCAGGAACAGGAATCGCTCATGTCTTCAGATACTCTTCGGCGCGCCCGTGGCCCCTTGGTCAGTGGGGCCGTGGCGACCATGACGCTCGCTCCTGCCTCCCCGGCGCTGGCACACGGGATCGGTGATGATCACGCGGCCAAGGGCGTCTGGGAATTTGTCCCGCTCGGGATCGAGCACATGCTGCTCGGCTGGGACCATCTGCTGTTCGTCGCCGGGATCGTGCTGCTGGCCGGTGAGTGGCGCCGGGCGGCGAAGCTCATCTCGGTGTTCGTGCTCGGGCACAGCACGACGCTGATCGTCGCGACACTGGCCGGCTGGCAGTTCGACGCGGATCTGGTCGATATCGTCATCGCGTTGAGCCTGGTGTTCGTCGGGGTGGTCGGCTGGTTCGGCAGGCCCCGCGACTGGAGGGTCTTCGCCGCTGCTGTTCTGGCCTTCGGACTGGTGCACGGCCTGGGGCTCGCTACCCGTTTGCAGATCCTCGGCCTGCCGGAGAACGGCCTGATCTGGCGGGTGATCGCGTTCAACGTCGGTATCGAGATCGGGCAATTGCTGGCGATCGCGGTGATCGCGGGGAGTGGCGTACTCGTGGTCCGGTTGGTGAAGCGGGACAACGTCAAGGATCTGATCACTCGCGCTGCCCACGGCGGCCTCGTCGTTGCCGGGCTGGTCACGGCTACGGTGCTGGCCCTCGTCTCTACGGCTTCGCTATGAGTGATTCTCGCACTGTGGTGATGGCCCCGCCGTGGCTTAGGCTGCGCCCATGAACCGCCGTGCCTCTCGCCGCCCCCCGGGTGCTGCGAGTGGTGCGCGGGGGCTGCTTGGCGACGGCCTCGGCCGTGCTGGCGGTGGTGGCGCACGGCCTGGCCGGCGGTGGTGTCCCCGACACGGGTTTGACGCTGCTGCTGACCGCGCTGATCGGCTGGGTCGCCACCGCGGCGGCGGACCGCGGCCGCGGAGTGAGCGCGACGGTCGGCATTCTGGCGGTGGCCCAGCTGGCGATGGTACGGGCATTTGACTCACTACAGACCACTGAATGGCAGAAGGGCTAGGACCGCATCCGCAAAGAACGGGAACATCTAGGGCGGGTGTCGGGATCGAAGTCCTGCTCTTCGCGAGCCGACGACGGTCCCGCGCGGCGGCTTGTCGGCGGTGGTCGGTGTTCCGCATTTACCTGGCCGCCACTCGCGCGCATAGTCCCGTGAGGCGGATCCTGCTGCGGTGTGGTCGCTTGTCTGGCCGGGAAGCGCAGGATCTGCTCCCCTCACTCGGATTTCCTGAGCCATCAGCTCCGAGGGCGGCACACTGTGGCGCTGGCCGCCTTCGGCCCGAGACGGCGGCGGTGTGCCGGATGAGCCTCGCTGGACGAATCGGGCATGCTGTAGCGCGCGCACGATCGTCGGGGGAGAGGCACGGCATGACCGAGGTAGGGGAATTCGCTGTTCCGGAGCGGGTGGACAGCCCGGTCCGGCAGGCGGCGCCGTCCGGCAAGGTCGGCCGGTGGCTGATGGAGCACCGGGTTCAGCCGGTGGGGCCGGAAAGCAACGAGGAGCACGCCACCCCGCAGTCGTGGTGGAAGGTCATGTGCCTCACCGGCGTGGACTACTTCTCCACCCTGTCGTATCTGCCCGGTATCGCGGCGTTGGCGGCCGGCGCGCTCTCGCCGCTGGCGACGTTGCTGATCGTCGCGCTCACCTTGCTCGGCATGCTGCCGATGTACCGGCGGGTGGCGAAGGAGAGCCCGCACGGCCAGGGGTCGGTCGCGATGCTCGAAAACCTGCTGCCGTTCTGGCGCGGCAAACTCTTCGTCCTGATGTTGCTGGGTTTCGTCGCGACATCGTGGATCATCACGATCACGCTGTCCTCGGCGGATGCCACGGTGCACGCGCTGGAGAATCCGAACGTGCCGTCGTTCCTGCACGGGCACGCGGTGCTGATCACGGTGATCCTGCTGCTGATCCTGGGCGGGGTGTTCCTGCTCGGGTTCAGTGAGGCGGTCGGGGTCGCGATCCCGCTGGTGGCGATCTTCCTGGTGTTGAACGCGGTGGTCGTGGTCGCCGGGATCGGTGAGGTGCTCGCCGAGCCCGCGGCCCTGGACCGCTGGCTGGACGCGCTGACCTCCGGTGGTGGCGGGTTCGGCGGTGTCGTCGGGCCGGCGGTCCTGGCGTTCCCGTTGCTGGTGCTCGGCCTGTCCGGGTTCGAGACCGGGGTGAGCATGATGCCGCTGGTGGCGGCGAAGGGTGAGAACGCCGGGCAGCGGCTGGCGAACCGGATCCGCAACACCCGCAAGCTGCTCACCGCCGCCGCGCTGATCATGTCGGTGTATCTGATCGCGACCAGTTTCGTCACCACGGTCCTGATCCCGGCCGAGAAGTTCCAGCCGGGCGGCGAGGCGAACGGCCGCGCCTTGGCGTACCTGGCGCACGGACTGATGGGCGAGTGGGTCGGCACCGCCTATGACATCAGCAGCATCCTGATCCTGTGGTTCGCCGGGGCGTCGGCCATGGCCGGGCTGATCAACATCGTCCCCCGGTACCTGCCCGCCTACGGGATGGCCCCGGAGTGGGCCCGGGCCGTCCGGCCGGTCGTGCTGGTCTACACCGCGATCTGCATTCTCGTCACGATCATCTTCAACGCCGACGTCAACGCCCAAGCCGGCGCGTACGCCACCGGGATCCTCGCGATGATGGTGTCCGCCTCGGTCGCGGTGGCCATCTCCGCGGCGAAACGGCGTCAGCGCAAGGCCGCAGTCGCGTTCGCCGTCCTGACCCTGATCCTGCTCTACGCGCTGGTGGAGAACGTCATCGAGAAGCCGGACGGGCTCACGATTTCCGCGTTCTTCATTTTCGGGATCATCGCCGTGTCCTTGGTTTCGCGGGTCACTCGGACCACCGAACTGCGGGTGGACCACATCGAGTTCGACGAGCCCGCGCGCCGGTTCATCACCGAGTCGATCGCCCACGACGGCGCGCTGACCATCATCGCGAACCGCCGCCAGGCCGGCGACGCCGACGAATACCGGGCGAAGGAGGCCGAGCAGCGCGGCCTGAACCCGGTGCCGGGCGCCGCCGACGTCCTGTTCCTCGAAATCGACGTCATCGACCCGTCCGGCTTCAGCGACGTGCTGAAGATCCGCGGTGTCGAGGTCGACGGTTTCCGGGTCCTGCGGGCGGAAAGCCCCGCCGTGCCGAACGCGATCGCCGCCATCCTGCTCGCCTTGCGGGACACCACCGGCGTGCGTCCCCAATGCCACTTCGAGTGGAGCGAGGGCAACCCGCTCGGGCATCTGTTCCGCTACCTGATCCTCGGCCACGGCGACACCGCCCCGGTGGTCCGCGAGATCATCCGCACCAGCGAACGCGACCCGGCCCGGCGACCCGGCATCCACGTCGGCTGATCACAGTGGCGCCCCTGTATCGTCCCAGATAGACAGAAATTTCGGCCCCGTCGGCTGGTAAGTCAACCGACGGGACCTGACATGCCGATCGTCCGCGGCAGACCGGCAACCTGACCTCAGGGTGCCCACAATTTCGGTGATCGATGCGCCTAACCGCTCACTAATTGCGTCGGTGCCTCACTGTCCGTCGCGAGGATCGAGCGATGGCGAACCAGCGTCGGCCATTCACCTTGATTGCTCATTCCTGTAAGCGGTGGGACCGGCGCGACCGCCGGATCGGAAAGAAGTTCGCCCGCCAGCTGGAAGCGCACGGCTACCAGGTGATCGCCGGGGCCCGCGAGGTCTACGTGATGGGCTTGTGTCCGGGTGTGACGGCCACCGAATCCCAGCCGCACGGAGACGTCCCCGCCGGTCTGGTGCAGACCCCGGAGCGTGTCGTGCGAACGGCTCTCGCCGCCCTGCGGCGGCGCCGACGACCCACGGTCATCTCTGGACGGCGGAACACCTTCTTCGCCGCGGCCGCGCGGACCCTGCCGCGTAAGGCCGTGCTCGGCATCCTCGGCGGGAACTGACTCGGTGCCCGCGGTCTCATTCTGCGGGTGAGGTGGCTCCGTGCCTTACGCTGCACGCCATGGACCGCCACGCTTCCCGTCGCCCTCGCGCGCTGCGCTTGGCACGTGGTGCGTGGTTCGCGGCTGCGTCGGCCGCGCTCGCGGTCACGGCGCACGGGGTGGCCGGGGGAGGGTTCCCGGACGCGGGCTTGACGGTCTTGCTGACCGTCTTGATCGGCTGGGTCGCCACCGCGACGGCAGGCCGCGGACGTGGCCCGGTCGCCACGACCGGTGTGCTGGCCGTCGGGCAGCTGGCGATGCACGTCGTCCTCTCCGTGCCTCCCGTCGCCGACCATCATCCTCAAGCGGCGGTCGAGACAGATCCTTCGGCGATGTTCGTCGCGCACGGGCTCGCGATCCTGCTCACCGGCGTTCTTCTCACTTCGGCGGACACGGCGGCGTCGGCGATCTTGCGGTTGGTGTCGCCGATCGTGGTGGCCGCGCGTTGTTCGGCGCCGGTGCGGCCGGTGCTGTGGGTGCCGGTCGTCCCTGATGTCGTTCCCGGGCACGGTCTGCGGATTCTGCTGACCCGGCGTCGCACGCGCCGCGGTCCGCCCGCTGGTTCCTGATTCGTTCGAGCGCTACACCGTCCGGCCGGCTGGCCAGGACGGCTCTTCCCGATCCAGGAACAGGAATCCTCCATGTCTGCATATTTTCCGCTCCGTGCCCGTCGTGGCGCGGTGCTGGCGGGGGTCGTGGCGGGCGCGTCGCTTGTCACGGCGTCCCCGGCACTGGCGCACAGTATCGGGGGCACCGCCGCCGACAAGAACGTCTGGGAGTTCATCCCACTCGGTATCGAGCACATGCTGCTCGGCTGGGACCATCTGCTGTTCATCGCCGGGATCGTGCTGCTGGCGGGAGAATGGCGCCGGGCGGCGAAACTGATCTCGGTGTTCGTCCTCGGCCACAGCACGACGTTGATCATCGCGACCCTGGCCGGCTGGCAGGTGAACGCGACGGTGGTCGACATCGTCATCGCGCTGAGCCTGGTCTTCGTCGGGGTGGTCGGCTGGTTCGGCAGGCCCCGGGACTGGAAGCTGTTCACCGCCGCGGTTCTCGGGTTCGGTCTCGTGCACGGGCTGGGACTCTCGACCCGGCTGCAGGACCTCGGCTTGCCGGAGGAAGGCCTGCTGTGGCGGGTGATCGCCTTCAACGTCGGGGTCGAGATCGGCCAGTTGCTGGCGATCGGCGTGCTCACCGCGCTCGGGCTGCTCGTGGTCCGGTTCCTCAAACAGGAGAAGGTCAAGAACACCACGTCCCGCGCGGCCAGCGTGGGCCTGGTCGCTGCCGGGCTGGTCGCGGCCGTCGTGCTGACCATCACCTCGGCGACCAGCCCCGACGCGGAGGCGGCCGGGCCGTGCAGCACCGGCCCGACCCGGTTCCCGGTGAACGGTGCCGGGCAGCACCCGGACAAGAAGTTCTACGAACCGGCGGAGAAGACGCCGGACGACGACTTCGGCCATGTCATGGGTGACGGCTACGTCATCGTGCACTACGCGGCCACGATTCCCGTCGATCAGGTCGCCGCCCTGCGTCAGTTCATCACCGGGCCGGAGGGCAACCGCGTTGTCGGCGGCTCGGCCGTCCAGGCCGGCACCGTGGTGGCGCGGAACGCGTTCAGCACGCTCACCTGTTCCACAGTGGACATTCCCGCGCTGAAGGACTTCGCCAAGGAATGGTTCGCGGATCCGCGGTCCCGCCCGGCGCAGGGGTAACGCGAACGAGGCCGTGTCCGGAGCGGGGAAATCCGATCCGGACACGGCTGGCCACATGGTGGTCATCCAAGTCGGCACGCGTTCGGCCGAGCCTATTCTTTCCTGCGACCGCTACGCTTCTACGCGTGCGATTCGATGAAGGTGCGAGTCTCGACGTCTCCGAGGTCGACGATCAGCGTGGTGTCGGTGGCCGGGTGGCCATGGGCGGTGGCGGGCTCGGCGTGCTGGGCCTAGTGGTGTACTTCCTGTTCTCGCAGTTCGGTGGCGTGTCGCCGAGCGGGCCTGGGCTGGCCGGAATCGATTCGGGTCGGCAGACCGACAACTCCTCGCTCTCCTCGGAGTGCCGTACTGGCGCCGACGCGAACCGGAATCGTGATTGCGCCACGGTCGCGGTGATCAACTCGATCCAGGACTACTGGACCGCGCAGTTCGCCCGATCCGGGCAGACCTACCGCAAGGCGACCACGAACTTCTTCCGAGGCGGCGTGCGTACTGCCTGCGGCAACGCCTCCTCCGACGTCGGCCCGTTCTATTGCCCTGCCGACTCCGAGATCTACATCGACCTCGCGTTCTTCCAGGAGCTGCGCTCGCGCTTCGGCGCACAGGGCGGCCCGTTCGCCGAGGCCTACGTGCTGGCCCATGAGTACGGCCACCACGTGCAGAACCTCACCGGCACGTCGAATCGCGTCCGCAGCCGTAGCGGCCCAACCTCGGACTCGGTGCGGCTGGAGTTGCAGGCCGACTGCTACGCCGGCGTGTGGGCCAAGCACGCGACGACCACACCGGCCGAGAACGGCAAGCCGCTGGTCGCCGACATCACCCAAGACGACATCGACCGCGCCCTGGACACAGCCGCTCGCATCGGCGACGACTACATCCAGCGCAAACTGGGCAACGGCAGGGTGGACCAGTCGAAGTTCAGCCACGGCAGCTCGAAGCAGCGCGAGAAGTGGTTCACCACCGGCATCACCACCGGAGACCCGGCGCGCTGTGACACCTTCAGCACCCGCGACCTCGGATGAGACGAAGGTCGGCTGAGCCTTCGTGCAGTCAGGCGCGGGGGCGGGACTTGCGGCCGGTCACTTTGTTGTAGACGACCAGGACGATGATCGCGCCGATGACCGACCCGATCCAGCCGGCCGGCTGGAAGCCGCGGATGCCCACAGTGAGCAGGCCGAACAGCAGGCCGCCCACGACGGAGCCGACGACGCCCAGGACGATCGTGCGGAGCAGGCCGATGTCGTCCTTGCCCGGCACCAGGGCGCGCGCGATGAAACCGGCGATCAGGCCGAACAGGATCCAGCCCAGGATGGTCCAGAACATCGCTTCCCCTTGTGGTCGATCGGGTGAACAGACTTACGATACGAAGAACACTGCTTGGGTGCCAACCGGTGTTGATCAGTCATGAGGGCCGCGTGGCGACGGTATCCGTGATCGAGACATCGCAGCCCTCCGGGCTGTTGCGGGAAGCGCTGATGCGCAGGCCACCAGCAGCACCACCGCGGGCACGGCGGCGGATGGCGGCCCATGGGCCAGTAGCACCACGCACAAACCCGACCACACCGGCACCCCCATGGCTCAAGCCTAGCCAGGTAACACCTATGAGACCGAGCCATTTCGCCCGCGACGAGCTGTCGGCGGGGTCAGTTCACGATTCAGCGGTTTTCGATGGTGGTCTTGAAGCTGTCCAAGGCGACTTCGACGTGACGATCGAGGAAGCCGAGTTTGTCGGCGCCCTTCTCCACGAACCCCGTGGGTGCGACTGTCAGCTCTATGGTGATCCGCGTGTGGGCGTCGTCGACGCGGTGCACGGTGACGGAGCCGGTATGAGACGGTCCGGTCCGGCTTTCCCAGGCGATCCGGCTGTCGGCTCGCTGCTCGGTGATGGTGGCTTCGAAAGTTCGTTCCAGGCCACCGATCCTGATCATCCAGCGGGTGTGGACGTCATCGTGCTGCTCGACCCGTTTCACGCCTGGTACGAAGCGCGGGAGGTCGGAGAGCCGGGTCCACCGGTCGTACACGGTGGTCACATCGGCTTCGACCTCGACGGACTTGATGATCGTGCTCATCCGGGTGACAGATCCCTTCGTGAGTGACCGGGGTTAGCCGAGCGGTTCGTGATCACGGGGCATGCGCGCGAAATAAGCCTCACCAGTACTGCACGTCGACTGGGGCGGGACCCGGCTTCCGGTCTCGCCCCAGTCGATGTTCCGGGCCGGTCAGCCTTCGTCGTCTCCGCCGTCTTCGTCGTCGCCGTCGAGCATTTCGCCGAGCAGCATGCCGCCCACGACACCGCCGGCGACTCCGGCCACCACGCCGCCCATGCCGGGGCCGCGCCGCTCACGATGCCCATATCCGGGCTCCCCATATCCCGGCTGGCCGTAGCCCGGCTGGCCGTATCCGGCCTGCATCATGTGGGCTTGCCGGGCCTCCACGACTTGGGCGAGCCACTCGTGGATGCGTGCCGCCCAGTCTTGCCCCGCAGCCTCCTCATGCCCGGCCTGGAACCGCCCCTGGCCACCGGCGCCGAACGCACCCGCGTGCTGGTCGGCGTCCAGCAGCACTGTGACCTCGGCGGGCGTGGTGACCAGTGTCAGGGTGACCACCTGGACCCGGCCGGCGAACTGTCCTGAGGGGTAGAAGTCGAGCTGCTGGAAGAACGGCAGCTCTTGGCGCACCCCGTAGGCCTGCCCTTGCTGCACGATGGCGGATTTGAAGGTGAAGCCGAGCTGGCCGAAGCCTTCCAGTACCGCGTCTTGCGACGGAAGCGGTTCGACGATCACCGGGTCCAGGTCGCCCTTGTCGACCGCTTTGGCGATCGATACCTCGGTCCGCAGCCCCAGTTCCATGCCGGGCAGAGGTTGACCGGACACCTCGGTCACGGGGGTTTCCCAGGGGAGCGGGATGGTGAAGGGGATGGTGCGCTGTTCTTTCGCGGTCAACCTTGTCGCGCCCGCGACGACGACCCGGTGGAACTCTGTCTGTGACCGGCCGCCTCGGCCGTTGTGGACCTGGGTGGCCAGCGACAGCGCGATGTGCTCGATCTCGGCGTCGGCCTCGCCGCCGACCAGCCGCACCTCACCGGTCAGCGGGGCACCGGGCCGGCATCGCGGGTCGTTCAGCACCGTGTCGACCGAAACGCCTCCGACGCCGATCTTCTGCAGCATCTTCTTGAACACCATCCGAGATTCTTCTCCTTCAATCGTTTGTTACCGATCAACTACTGACAGTGGTGACTCTGGGGCATGGCACGGCCGGTGCGGCCGCGAGAGGCGGCGCATCACCAAGCGAAGCAAGGGTTTACGGGCCGATCAGCGCCCGCGATATCGGAGCAGCGGCTAGGTCAGGATCGTCGTCCACGTCCATGGCAACGTAACTGTACGGCGCATGGTTCCGGACAAAACCCCCAGACTTCTCACAGCGTGGAAACGGCTGGTCGCGCAGTGTCGCGTTCGGGGATTTCCTCGTCGCGTCGTGCGGCGGCGTCGTGCAGGGCGCGTAGTTCCCGGAGTTCGGCGAGTACGGCGGCAAGGGTGGCGGCTTCGTCGTCGTCTTGTTTGTCGGTGCGGCGGGAGGTCTGGGCTTCCATCGCGCTGACTGCCACGGCGATGAACAGGTTCAAGACGGTGAAGCTGGTGATGACGATGTAGGCGACGAAGAAGATCCACGCCACCGGTCGCTGGCTCATCACCGTGCGGGCCACCTCCGACCAGGCTTCCCCGGTCATCACCTGGAACAGCGTGAACAGGGAATCGCCGAGATCCCCGAAGTACTCCGGGGACACACCGCTGAACAGCTTGGTCGCCATCACCGCCGACACGTACAGCACCAGGACCAGCAACGCCGCGATCGACACCATCCCCGGCAGAGCGCCCAGCAACGCCGAGACCACCCGCCGCATGCTCGGCACCACCGAGATCAGCCGCAACGCCCGCAGAATCCGCAACGCGCGCAGCACGGAGAACGCGCCCGAGGTCGGGAGCAGCGCGATCGCGACGATCACCGTGTCGAACCAGTTCCACGGATCAGTGAAGAACCGCCAGCCGTGCGCGTAGATCCGCAGGATCAGCTCGAGCAGGAAGATGACCAGCACGGCCCGGTCCACCACGTGCAGGATCGAGCCGTATTCGGCCACCAGCGTCGGCGACGTCTCACACCCCAGCGTGATCGCGTTGACGATGATCACGCCGATGACCACCCGCTGGAACAACGGTGCCTCGACGACCTCGCGCAACCGTTCCCGCACACTCACCCGCGTTACTCCTCACCGACACGCCGACCGACAACGAAGAGCGAACCTATCGGGTGACCCGAGGCCGGTGTCACGGCAGGAGAGGGGCCAACCGTCCGGACGCGCCGGTGCCCGGGCACCGCAGGAGCCTCGCTAAGGTGCTCGCGTGGCTGCAGAGGGAAGTACACGGGCGGTTGTCACGGCGATGTTCGCCAATCTGGGGATCGCGGTGACGAAGTTCGTCGCGTTCCTGCTCACTCAGTCCTCGTCGATGCTCGCGGAATCCGTGCACTCGCTGGCCGACACCAGCAACCAGGCGTTGCTGCTGCTGGGCGGCAAGCGCGCGAAGCGGGCGGCGACACCGGAGCATCCGTTCGGCTACGGACGTGAGCGCTACGTGTACGGGTTCATCGTGTCGATCGTGCTGTTCAGCCTCGGTGGCTTGTTCGCCCTGTACGAGGCGTGGCACAAGTGGGCCGACCCGCACCCGATCGAGAGCTGGCAGTGGGTCCCGATCGCGGTCCTGCTTGTCGCCATGGCCATGGAGGGCTACGCGCTGCGCACCGCTGTGCTCGAGTCGAACCGGATCCGCGGGAAGCGCTCGTGGGCGCGGTTCATCCGCACCGCGAAAGCCCCGGAACTGCCGGTCATCCTGCTCGAGGACCTGGGCGCCCTGCTCGGCCTCGTGTTCGCGCTGGTCGGTGTCTCGATGACCCTGATCACCGGCGAAGGCCGCTGGGACGCCGCCGGTACCGCGATGATCGGCTTGCTGCTCGTCGCGATCGCCGCGATCCTCGCCGTGGAGATGAAGTCCTTGCTCATCGGTGAAAGCGCGAGCCGCGAACACCGGACCGCGATCGAGACCGCGCTGCCCGGCGACGGCGTCGACTCCGTCATCCATCTGCGGACCCTGCACCTGGGACCCGAGGAGTTGTTGGTGGCCGCGAAGATCGCAGTGCCGGCAGTGGTCAGCGGTGCGGATGTCGCCCGCGCCATCGACGCCGCCGAACAGCGCGTGCGGACCGCGGTGCCGATCGCGCGCGTCATCTATCTCGAACCCGACCTCCGGCGCCCGGCCGAAGAGCGGACACCGGGAACACGCTGATCGTCGGCAGCCCGTTCCTGTGGCGCGGGCTCATGCGCCGGTTCGGCGGCCTCTTTGAGCTCCTGTGGTCGAGGGAGCGGATCTCGTGGTTCCCGGTCATCCGCGTCGCCGCCGTCGGGTAATCGCCGGAACTCGATTCGCACGTACTCTCCGCGCGCGATCATGGTGCCGCCATTGGGTTCCTGCCCTACGACAATCCATGTTCCCGGCCACGTCAACGCTCCCAGCGACGGTCCGTCGAGATCTTTGGACGCGAGGACGAGCCCCAGCCGGTGTGTCGCCGCGCGGGCGTCGGGAACGGACAGTCCCACCAGATCGGGGACCCGGACTTCCTTGGCTGTCATCGACGCCGCCCCTGGTGCAGGGTGTCAGTGTGCGGCTGCCCGCGGCTTGCTGCCGGGTTGCTCACCGTCGATGTGGTCGGCGTGGAAGAGGGCCTGCTTGAGCAGCCTGCCGACGTGCTCGTTCGCGGCGGAGTAATAGACGAAGGTGCCTTCGCGGCGGCCTTTGACCAGGCCGGCGAGCCGGAGTTTCGCCAGGTGCTGGCTGACCGCGGTGGGGGCGGCGCCGGCGAGTTCGGCGAGGCAGGCGACCGAGGATTCGCCCTGCAGTAGCGCCCAGAGGACCTTGATCCGGGTCGGGTCGGCCAGCAGGCGGAAGGACTCGGCGGCCAGGTGTACCTGCTCTTCGTTGGGCATGTCGAAGTCCGGCAGTGACGTGTGCATGCGGCGAGCATACCTGGCTGCCCAGCTTTTTGCGTATCTGCGTGACTGCGTATATATGCTATCTGCGTGACTGCGGATGTGCGTGAGCGCGCGAGCCTTGCCGATCAGCCCGTGCCCCGGCGGCGGTGGGCAGGGATGTGGGTGCTGCCGGAAGTGCGGTGGGCGTCCGCCGCGACGGTTCTGTTCCTGGTGGGATCGCTGGTCCAGGTCGCCGACGGGCCGTCTTGGCTGTGGTGGGGCTTGTATCTGGCCTGCTATGTCACCGGTGGCTGGGAGCCGGGCTGGGCGGGCTTGCGGGCGTTGTGGGAGCGCAAGCTCGACGTGGACCTGTTGATGGTCCTCGCGGCGATCGGTGCCGCGGCGATCGGTCAGGTTTTCGATGGTGGGCTGTTGATCGTCATCTTCGCCATCTCCGGGGCGTTGGAGGCGATCGCCACCAAACGCACCGAGGACTCGGTTCGTGGGCTGCTCGACCTCGCCCCCGAGCGGGCGGCCCGGCTCACCGGCGTGGGCGAGGAGATCGTGGACACCGCGGTGCTGCGGGTGGGCGATCTGATCGTCGTGCGGCCGGGTGAGCGGATCGGTGGTGACGGGGAGGTCGTCGAGGGCGCCGGCGACGTCGATCAGGCGAGCATCACCGGCGAGCCGTTGCCGGTCGACAAGAGGGTCGGGGACGAGGTGTTCGCCGGCACCCTCAACGGCGCCGGTGTGCTGCGGGTGCGGATCACGCGGCCCGCCGAGGACACGGTGATCGCGCGGATCGTCGCGATGGTCGCGGAGGCCAGTGCCACCAAGGCGCGCACGCAGTTGTTCATCGAGAAGATCGAGCAGCGGTACTCGATCGGCATGGTCGCCGCCACGGTGGCGCTGTTCGTGATCCCGTTGCTGTTCGGTGCCGCGCTCGAGCCGACGTTGCTGCGGGCGATGACGTTCATGATCGTGGCGTCGCCGTGCGCGGTGGTGCTCGCGACGATGCCGCCGCTGCTGTCGGCGATCGCGAACGCCGGGCGGCATGGCGTGCTGGTCAAGTCCGCCGTCGTGCTCGAACGGCTCGGCGCGATCACCCGGGTGGCCTTTGACAAGACCGGCACGCTCACCGAAGGCACGCCGCGGGTGGCCGAGATCCGCGCTCTGCCCGGCGCCGGAATCACCGGCACCGAACTGCTCGCATTGGCCGCGGCCGCGGAACATCCCTCCGAACACCCGTTGGGCCGGGCTGTCGTGGCGGCGGCTCGCGACGCCGGGATCGCGCTGCGTCCGGCCGGGGACTTCACCTCGGCGCCGGGACGTGGCGTGTCGGCTCGCGTGGATGGCCGCGGGATCGAGGTCGGCAGTCCGCTGCGGCTGCTCGACGACGATCACGACCAGGCTCGCGTCATCGTGGCCGAGCTGGAGGAAGCCGGGAACACGGCCGTCGTGGTCCTCGTCGACGGCCTCCCGGCGGGTGTCCTAGGGCTATCCGATCGGGTGCGGCCCGCGGCGGCCGCGACGATGAACCGGCTGACGGCGCTGACCGGTTCCGAGCCGGTGCTGCTCACGGGTGACAACCGGCGCGCGGCCGATCGCCTCGCGGGCGAGGTCGGCATCACCGACGTCCGGGCGGGCCTGCTGCCCCAGGACAAGGTGGCCGCGGTGCGCGAACTGGAAGCGCGGGGCGCCAAGGTGATGGTGGTCGGTGACGGCGTCAACGACGCTCCCGCGCTGGCCGCGGCCCACACCGGCGTCGCGATGGGCCGGGGAGGATCCGACCTCGCGCTCGATACCGCCGACGCGGTCGTCACCCGGGACGAACTCGCCGCCATCCCCGCCGTGATCAGTCTTGCCCGTCGCGCCCGGCGTCTCGTCGTCGCGAACCTGGTCATAGCTTCGGCCTTCATCGGGGTTCTGGTGGTGTGGGATCTGGTGGGCCATCTGCCCCTGCCGCTCGGCGTGGCCGGGCATGAAGGGTCCACAGTCATCGTCGGCCTCAACGGGCTGCGGCTGCTGCGCAAGTCGGCCTGGGAACGGGCCGCCTCGGCGACGAAGGAATGACACGACGTCAGATGGGTGGGTGCAGCCAAGTCGGACGGCCGGACCGCGGGCTCTCGGATCCGTGGCGGTCCCTGCGGTGCAGCAGGAGGTAGCCGATCCCGACCCCGAGGAGGCCACCGGCGATCTTCAAGGTCAGATCGGGGGCGCTGCAATGCCTGCCGGGAATCATCGTCTGGGCGCTCTCGACGATCATCGGAATCACGAAGGCCGCGATAGCGGTCGCCCGGACACGTCTCGTGGCCAACACCGCGAAACAGGTGGCAGGCAGCAACGCGAGCAGGCTGGTGACGACACCGACGAGCCCACCGGTCGAATGCAGTGTTCCGTGCACCAGGTAAGGGGATTCGCCTGGCAGGCAGCGATGGAAGTCCCCGCGATGTGACTCGGTCCCCGGCGTGAGGGAAACCGCCAACGAACCGGTGAGCAGCAAGAGCGCGGCCAAAAGTGCGTTCTTGTGCCACCCGGTTCGCGCGGCCAGCCTTGGCGCGGCAAGCACGCTGAGTCCGGCTCCGAGGACGAGCGCGGCGCCGGCCCAGAGCGAGACCGGCAGGTCGGTACCGAAGATCGTCACCGCGACTCCCTCGTCTGCATGCGCGTCGTGATGGCTTCGCCGGGAAGTTTCGCGGCCATCATGTCAGTGTCGAGGGTGTGGTGGGCGGCCGTCAGGGCAGCAACAGGTCCGGCGGGATCTGCAGGGCGATGGTGATCAGCGAGTGGACCCGGGCGGCGATCGTCGCGAGTAGGCCCTGCATTTCGGGGGAGGCGCTCTCGGCGGCGGCGTGGAGGGCTCGCAGATCAACGTCGACGAGGGCGAGGATCGCGCCGACGTCGGCCTGCCGGCCGGTGAGCGCGGCCGCGATCTCGTCCAAGGGAACTCCCTGGAGCTCCAGGCGTTGTACCAGCTGAATACGGTCGACGTCGGTCGCGTTGTACAGTCGGAAGTTGCCCGTGCTGCGTTCGGCGGGGGCGATCAGTCCCAAACCGGTGTAGTAGTCCACGGTCCGAGTGCTGACCCCCGCCCGGGTGGCGAGTTCGCCGATCTTCAACAGGCCTTCGGTCATGACGCCACCTCCTCCGGGACAGCGCAACCATACAGTCGCACGTGCTAGTGTGAAGTATGCCTGATGATGCCGATTTGGACGGCTCCGACATAGACAGTTGCAGTACGCGGCCGGGTGAGACGACCCGGCCGAACATTTCCCTCAGGTCCGCGGCGGGTGTGCCGTGTTGATCTTCACCGGTTTACTGGCGATCGTGCTGCTCACGGTCGCCACGGGCTATTTCGTGGCCCAGGAATTCGCGTACATGGCGGTGGACCGGGGCCGGTTGCGGCAGATGGCGGAGAGCGGCGACAAGGCCGCCGCGCGTGCGGTCACGGTGACGCAGCGGTTGTCGTTCATGCTCTCCGGCGCGCAATTCGGGATCACCGTGACCGCCCTGCTCGCCGGCTACGTCGCGGAACCCTTGCTGGGAACGGGATTGACCGGTTTGCTCGGCCTGACCGGGTTGCCGCAGGCCGCCACGGTGTCGGTATCGATGGCCCTGGCGTTGATCTTCGCCACCGTGGTGCAGATGGTGCTGGGCGAGCTGCTGCCGAAGAACTTCGCGATCGCCCGCCCCGAACAGCTGGCGAAGGCGCTGGCCGCGTCGACGCTGATGTATCTGAAGATCATCGGCCCCGTGATCCGGCTGTTCGACGCGGCGGCGAACCGGCTGCTGCGCACGATCGGGATCGAACCGGTGGAAGAGCTGCCGCAGGGCGCCACGCCGGAGGATCTCCGCCAGATCATCGCCGAAGCGAGCGGCCAGGGACATCTGAACGCCGAACTGTCCACCTTGCTCGAACACGGACTCGGGTTCCGGGACCTGGTCGCGGAACAGGCCATGACCCCGCGCGTCTCGGTGCACGCGATCCAAGCCGGGGAACCGGCCGTGCGCGTCGTGGAAATGCTGGACACCGGACATTCCCGGTTCCCGGTGTACGGCGAGGACCTGGACGACCTGCGGGGTGTGGCCGGCTTGGCCGAGGTCCTGGCCGTGGCACCGGACAAGCGTGCGAGCACCCCGGTCGGGGAGATCGCCTCGCCCGCGCTGGTCGTGCCGTCGTCGCTGCCGTTGCCTTCGGTCCTGGAGCGTCTCCGCGCCGAGCATCGCCAGCTGGCCTGTGTGGTCGACGAATTCGGCGGCTTCGCCGGCGTGGTGTCGCTGGAGGATCTGGCCGAGGAACTCGTCGGTGACATCCTCGACGAGGACGACCTGGTGGAAGAAGGCATCGAAGCCGCGGGTGACGGGGAATGGCGGATGCCCGGCCGGATACGCCTCGACGAGGTCGCGGACGTCACCGGGGTCGAACTGCCCGAGGGCGACGATTACGACACCGTCTCCGGACTGCTGATGAGCCGGCTTGGCCGGATCGCGCGGACGGGCGACGAAATCGAGATCGACGGTGTGCGGCTGCGGGTCGCCGGGGTCACGCGCAACGTCCCCGCGAGCGTCCTGCTCAGCGTTCCCGTCGCGAGCCGGGAGGAAGCGCGATGAGTACCACGTGGTCGTTGCTGATCTCACTGCTGTTGCTCGTGGCGAACGCGTTCTTCGTGGCCGCCGAGTTCGCGCTCATCGCCGCGAAACGGCACCGGCTCGAACAACGCGCGGAAGGCAGCCGTGCCGCTCGCGCGGCGCTGGCGGGAATGCGCGAGCTGTCCCTGATGCTGGCCGGTGCGCAGCTGGGTATCACCTTGTGCACCTTGGGTTTGGGCGCACTGGCCAAACCCGCCGTCGCTGACCTGCTCGATCCGCTGCTGGGCCTGACCGGTCTGCCGTCGGGTGTGTCGTACGCGATCGCGTTCACGATCAGCCTGGTGCTGGTGGTGTTCCTGCACATGGTGGTCGGTGAGATGGCTCCGAAGTCCTGGGCGATCGCCCACCCCGAGCAGTCCGCGGTGCTGCTGGCGCTGCCGTTCCGGGCGTTCGCGCACTCGGTCCGCTGGGTCCTGAGTGGACTCAACGGGGTGACCAACACGGTGCTGCGCTGGGGAAAGGTCCAGCCGAAGGATGAACTCGCCCAGGCTCATCGCCCGGACGACCTGCGCCTGCTGGTCCGCCAGTCCGGTGAGCACGGCCTGATCCCCGAGGCTCAGCAGCGGATGCTGACTCGGATGCTGCAACTGCAGAACACCACCGTGGCACAGGTGATGGTGCCGATCGGAGAGACGCTGGCCGTCAGCGAGCACAGCAGTGTGCGAGCGATCGAGCGCCTCAGCCGGGAATCCGGGCGCTCCCGTTTCCCGGTGACCGACCTGCGCGGCCGGTACGTCGGCCTGGTGCACATCCGCGAAGCCGTGCGCGCCACCGCCGCGGGCCGCGAGGCGACTGCTCGCGACCTGATGGCGGACGCCCTCACCCTCCGCGCGGACTTGCCCGTCGCGCTCGCGGTCACCGCGATGCGCGCCGACCGTGCTCAGCTCGCGCTGGTCGCCGACAGCGAGGATCGCGTGGTCGGCATCGCCGCGCTCGAGGACCTGCTCGAGGAACTGATCGGCGACTTCTACGACGAGACCGACAAACCCGTGCCCGCGACCTTGTCCTCCGGAGGAAAGTCCTGATGGTCAAGCCCTGAGCTGCGGCGCCGGACAAGCCGGTCCGTGCGTTTCGGTGTGACAGAGCGGATCGGCGGCCAAGGCGGTCCAGGTCTCCTGCGGGTCGAGGAATCGCCATGCCGGGTGGAGACTGGTCGCCTTGCTCGCGAGGACGGCTTGGACGGTGAGCGCGGCGACGACACCGCTCAAGCGGTACGGGTCGGTGGTCTGGAGCAGCCGCCAAGCCGGCGGTTTCCGTTGGTCGAGGTCGCGGCGTCGCACGAGGATCGTGTAGCGGGGTGGGTGTTCGGAGAGGTCTTCGGTCGCGGCCTTGGCGAGCTCTCCGGCCCAGGTGGTGGGGTCGTCGGGAGATTCGGCCCAGGCGGTGGCCAGTGTGGTCGGGATTCGTTCGGACACGTACACCGAGTAGGTCCGGAGCTCGCCGATGCCGTGGTGTCGCGCGAAGTCCGCGGATTCAGTGGTCAGATAGGGCAGGGCGTGCACAGCGGGGCCGAAGTGGGTGAGGTTGATATTCCATTGTGGACTCACGGAGCCGCGGACGACTTCGCCGTCACGCCATGACGCCAGCGGCGTGCCGAAGTCGGGGCCGGTGGCCAGCAGGATGTCCTGTGCCGAGACCGGCGTGATCCGGACGGGGCCGCCGACGTGCAGGTCGATGCCGGTGCGTGCGGGATTGTCGCCGAGTAGCCCCCGGGGCAGGATCGCGGTCAGGCCGGGCATGACGCCTGCCGAGATGACGGCGAGGCGATCGGACGGCGGCAGCGCACCGAGCCGGCGGAACAACGGCAGGTCTCCGGCGACGTCGACGTAGTGGGCGCCCGCGGCACGGGCGGCGAGTGCAACGGTGTCGAGGACACGGTACGAGGGCCCGGCGCAGTTGAGGACGACGGTGGCTCCGGCGCAAAAGGTGGCCAGGGAACGGCTGTCGGTCAGATCGACGGCGTGCGCTGAAGCGTTTTCGCCGAGTTCTTCGCACAACGCGGACGCGGAGCGAAGATTTCGGCCGCCGATGCGGATCGGGTTGTCGCCGTGGGCGACGAGCCGGCGGGCCGCGGTGGCGCCGACGGCGCCGTAGCCGCCGAGGATCGCGATGGTCATTGCCAGGACCTTTCTGAGTGGGGGCGTCGACCACCCAGGCTATTTCTGATAGTGATAGTCATTATCAGGACCTGGGTTGAGGGAGTGTGACCGTGTTCGATGTCATCGTGATCGGCGGCGGGGCCGCGGGGTTGAGTGCCGCGCAAGTGCTGGGCAGGCAAAGACGTTCGACGCTGGTGCTCGACGCGGGGCAGCCGCGGAACGCTCCCTCCGACGGCGTGCACATGTTCCTGAGCCGGGACGGGTTCTCCCCGGCGGAGCTGCTGCGTGCCGGCCGGGAAGAACTGTCCGGCTACGAAGCGGTCCGGCTGGAAACCGCGCGGGTGACGGCGGTTTCCGGGGAACTGGACGATTTCCGCGTGGAGCTGGCGGACGGCCGCGTCGAGCGGGCACGGCGGCTCGTGCTCGCCACCGGGCAGGTGGACGAGCCCTGGGACATCCCGGGACTGGCCGAGCGGTTCGGCAAGTGCGTGTTCCACTGCCCGTTCTGCCACGGTTACGAGACCACCGGCAAGACCCTCGCCGTACTCGGCCGTGACGTGCCGCAGGTGATGCTCGGGCTGTACGTCGCCGACCGGTTCGGCAAGGACGTCGTGGTGCTGACCGACGGCGCGCACGAGCTGCCCGCCGAAGCGCTGGCCCGCTTGGACAAGGCGGGGATCCCGGTGCGGACGGACCGCGTCGAGCGGGTCGCCGGTGAGCTGGACGCGGTGGAGGTCCATCTGGCGGGGGGCGAGGTCGTGCGCCGCGAGGCACTGTTCCACCGAGCCCCGACGCGCCAGGGCGCGCCGTTCGCCGCCGACCTCGGCTGCGAGATCTTCGAGGACGGCTGTGTCCGGGTCGACGAGTTCCAGGCCACCACGGTGCCCGGGGTGTCCGCGGCGGGAGACCTGGCGAGGCTGCCCGCGCTGCCGGACGCGTTGACGCTGGTCAGCCAGGCCGCCGCCGACGGAGTGCGCGCGGCGGTCTGGCTGGAGCAGGGCCTGTTCCGCGCCGGACTGGCCGGCGCGGAACAGGCCTAGCGGCCGGTTCACGTCGAATGTGGCCGTGCGGCGCGGATCCGGGCGGCCACACTCGCGATGGTCGGTGAGGTGAGGAAGTCACGGACGCTCACCGCGGTGCCGGTCTCGCGGGCGACGCGGGCCAGTGCGCGCACGGCGAGCAGCGAGTCCCCGCCCATCGTGAAGAAGTTCCCGGCCCGGTCGACTTCCGCGACGTCGAGGATTTCCTGCCACAGCGCGGCGATCCGGCGTTCCACGTCGTCACGCGCGGGGCCGGATTCCTCGGCCTCCGCCGTGTCGGATCGCGCATACCGGCCCAATACCAGGGTGTCCGGAGCCGGATCGGGATGTTCCCGGCCGGGCAGCGGGACGGGCAAGTCCCAGGTGCCCGGCTCGGCGAGCGTCCGGACGTGGTCGAGCAGTTCGGCGAACATGCCGGTGATGAGGCCGGGTTCGAAGATCTCCTCGACGTAGGAGAACACCGCGGTCATGGTGTCGTCGAGTTCGAACAGCCGGACTTCGAGCGCGACCTGCGGGGTGCGCAGCTGCTGGTGGTGGTCGTGCATGTCGATCACCCCGAGCGGCCCGGCGTCCCCGGGCAGCCGCTGGCCCATCGCCGCGTCCATGCCGAGGGTGCTTTGGAAGACCACGGGCGCCACCGGCCGGTGTGTTCCGCGGTGCCTGCCCAGCTCACGGGACACCTCGACACCGCTGACGAGGTTGTGCGCGGCGGCGTCGCCGAACTGACGCTGGCATGCCAGCGCGAGGTCAGCGAAGGAAGCCGAAGCGTCCAGCTCGACGGGGATCAGCATGGTCGAGGCGAACGCGCCGATGATGCGGTGCACGTCCTGATGCAGTGGCAACCGGTTGAGCTGCAAGGAGTTCAGCAGCATGACGCGATGCCCGGCGGCACGGGCGAGAACGCACGCGTAGGCGGTGAACACGGCCGCGGAGGGGGTGACGCCGTGCGCGGCGCACTGTGCTCGCACGGCGGCCCAGGTCGGCGCGTCCAGGGTTTCCTGTGTCGTGGCCATGAGATCGGGACGCGCTTCGGCGGGGTCGAGACGCAGCGGCAGGGCGGGCGGCTGCCCGAAGCCGGGGAGCCGGTCGAACCACCAGTCGCGGTCGGCCTCCCACGCCGCGGTGCCGGGCAGTCGCCGTACCGACGTCACATAGTCGCCGTAGTCGACCTCCAGCGGTGCGAGGGTGGCGTTCCAGTCGGCGACCAGTGCGAACAGGTCGCGATAGAACACATTGGACGACCAGCCGTCGATGATGAGCAGGCTCACCGCGCAGTGCAGCCGCGCGTTGCCGTCGTCGAGCAGTGTCAGCCGGATGTCGATGCCCGGGCCTTCGCCGGGATTGGGACCGTTCGTGCTCATCTCGTGCCGCAGGGAGGCCAGTGAGCGTGCGACGTCATCGGCCGGGACGCCGCGAAGGTCGGCGACGACGAGGCCGGGCACCGTCGCCGGATCGTCCGCGGGAAGGATCCGCTGCCGTCCGTCGGGCAGCACGCGGGCCCGCAGCGTCGGCTGGTGCACGACCAGCCGACGCAGCGCGTCCTGCAGTGCTTCCGGTGCGTCGTCGGGATCCACTTCGGACAGTCCGATGTCGACGTAGTGGTGTGCGGACGGGTAGGACAGTTCCCAGCCGTCCTGCTGGCCGACGAAGTACCCCTGCTGCAGGGGAAGCAAGGGGAACGGCTCGTCCGGGTCTGCGCGCTTGGCGACCTCCACGGGCAGGGCCCGGCCACCGCCGGTGGCGCGGCGGGCGATCAGCTCGGCGAGCTCGGTGAGAGTGATCTCGACACGGATGTCGGACAGCGCGAGCACGACGCCGAGCTGCTTGCGGACCTGCGCGGACATGCGCACGGCGAGCACGGAATCGCCGCCGAGGGTGAGGAAACCCGCGTCGTGCGGGACCTCGGCGGGGTCGAGCCCGAGCAGCTTGCCCCAGATCTCGGCCAGGGGCTCCCGGTGGTCAAGGGTGGTGGTCATGAGAGTGCTCCAGGTTCCGAAGGGGTGGCGGCCAGCAGCGACTGGCCGAGTGTGCTGAGCGGGTGGTCGTGACGGGGCAGGTCCAGCAGTGGCCGCAGGCCCGCGTGGCGGAATTCGCCGAGCCATTCGTCGCGGGTGAGGAAGATCCGGTCGCTCCCGGCGCGCAGATCCGCCGAGCCTGCGGCGGGACGACCGGCGGCCGGGGACATCAGGAACTGCATGGAGACCGCGGCCTGGAGGAGGTCGCCACAGGACTCGACGACGAGCAGCAGCCCGCCGGGCCGCAGCCAGGACCGCACCGTGGTGAGAACGGCACGGACGTCGACGGCGTTGTGCAGGACGTTCGCCGCGATCACGGCGTCACAGGATTCCGGCTCGACCAAGTGCGTGCCGGGGTCGTTGATGTCGAGTTCGCCGAACCGCACCCGCTCGTCGTGCGCCAGGATCTTTTCGGCGCTGTCGAGGAAATAACGGGACACGTCGGTGAACAGGTAGTCGAGGCCGCCGGTCAGTCCACTCAGGACAGGGATCGCGGTGGCCCCGACACCCGCGCCGAGTTCCACGATGCGCGGCGCCGCGGGCGATTCCGTACGGAGGACTTCCACGAGGGCCGCGTTGAGGTAGCCGTTGATCACGTTCTCGCGGTAGACGCCGTCCGCGGTCGCCGTGCTGTCGGTCCCGAACAGCACGGACTGCAGGGTGACTTCGTCGCGTAGCAGCTCGGGTAGCCGCGCCGCGGCGGCGTCGAAGAACCCGCTCACCTCGGCCGGATAACCCAGCCGTGCGCAGAACTCGGCCAGTGGCGCGGGATGCGCGGGCGCCGGGGCGAGGTCACGCAGCACGGTGCCGTCGTCCGACGCGCGCAGCTTCCCGTGGCCGATCAGGGCGCGCAGCCAGCCGCGGACGATCCAGCGGTGCCGTTCGGCGACCCGCAGCCGCTGGAGGACCTGCTCGGGGCGGTGGCTGACGCCAGGCCGGAACAGCCCCGCCCGGCGGAGCGTGGCCGCCATGGTGTCCGTCGCCGCGTCGTCCAGCCCATGCATCGCCTCGGGCAGGGCCGCGAGGTCGACGCCGTCGATGGCGGCCAGACCGGCCCGGTGGCAGGGTTCCGCGGCGATCACGACGTGCTCGCCGGGTGCGGAGCGGGGTCGACCTCGACGGTGACACCGTGGGCGCCGGGCAGGTCGCGCAAACAGGCGCGGGCCGTGGCACGCATCCGCTGCAGGGTGAAGCGCCGCAAGGGTTCGTGGGTGTTCCCGCCGGGCAGGGCGGCGACTTCGGCGGCCGGGCGCCAAGCCGCCGAGGCGGGGGACACCACCTCGAGCAGCCGGGGATCGTGGGCGGCCAGCGTCACGCGCGCGTCGTTCCGGGCCACCAGCGTGGCCAACCGGGCGGCGGTGATCGACGATCCCGGCGCGTCGGGGAGCGCGCCGTTGGGGATGTCCGGGATCCGGACGCCGGAGCCGTCGAGCACGGTGTCCAGCCGGTCCGCGACGTCCGACCAGCGCAGTGGGCGGGGATCGGTCGACGGGAAGCCCGGATCGACCGCGAGAACGCAGTCGAAGCGGTAGCGGGTCAGCTCGGAATCCGCGTCGAGGAGCTTGGGAAATGTCGCGATCCGGATCTCGCGCCCGGCGTCGGCACCGGCCTTGGTGGCGATCCGCGCCAGCGCGACGGGGTCGAACAGCAGTTCCTCGTCCCTCGCGGCCCTGGCCGCGGCACGGTCGCCGAGTTCGGGACCGGCGCCGCGCCGCTGTTCGACCCACGTGCTGAAATCGGTGTGCAGCCCCGCGTGCCGGTTGTCGCCGATCACCACATACCCGCCCGGGGCCACCGTGCGCACGGCCGCGCGCACTACCGCGTCCAGATAGCCGGTGTCGGGGAAGCACTGGGTCACGGAGTTGAGCACCACGCAGTCGGGCCCCGCGACGGGGAAGCCGGCGGTGGTCATCGCGGAGGACACCACGGGAGCGTCCGTTTCGTGGGCGGCCGCGCGCACGGTCTTCACGGTGCCCGGTACGGAGGGGAGCGGGCGGACGGAATCGGCGACGACGTCGGTGCCGACATAGCCCCGGACGTGGGGAGCGAGCCGGTGCAGGAGCATGCCGGTGCCGCAACCCAGCTCCAGTATCCACTCCGGCCGCAGGCCCGCGATGAGGTCGACGGTGCGCTCCACCCACTGTCGCATATGGACGGTGGGCAGCGGTTCGCCGGTGTCGGAAGCCCGCCAGCCGCTGAGGTCGAGGTCCCCGGGGACATCGCGGGGAGCGGCGCCATAGGTCAGCTGGTAGACCTCGCTCCAGTGCTCGAGGTACTCGGTGACGAGCGCGCCCGGCGCCGGCGTCGTCGCGAGCAAATGCGCGGCGGGATGGATCCGTACGCCCGAGTCCGTGGGCTCGGCATGGCCGATCCACGGGTGGGCGCGCAGCTTCGCCGCCGCCGTGGCGAAGAGTGTGATGTCGGGCCTGGTCAGCGGTTCGGGCACAGGGTGATTCCTCCTTCGTCGCGCGGGTTCACCGCGGTTTCGGCGAGCAGGCTGTCGTGCAGCCGCAGGACTCGGTCCGCGTGGCGGACGACGCGGGGGTCGTGGGTGGCGGCCAGGACGGCCATACCGTCGGCTCGGTGATGGGCCAGCAGCCCGAGCACGGTCTCGGCGGTCTCGTCGTCGAGTGCCGACGTCGGTTCGTCGGCGAGCAGCAGCCGCGGCCGGGTGGCGAGCGCGCGGGCGAGGACGACACGTTGCCGCTGGCCGCCGGACAGCGCGCCGGGACGTCGTCGTCCGGTCGCGGGGTCGAGCCCGACGGCGGTCAGGAGCTCCTCCGCCGCCGAACGGGCCTGGTGACGGGAGAATCCGCGCAGGACCCGGGCGGGGCGGGCGATCGCGGTGACCGCCCGGTGTGCGGGGTTGAGGGCGTCGAGCGGATCTTGAGCCAGGTACTGGATCGCGCGCAGCTGGTCCCTGTCTCGGGTCCGAAGCGACGGCAGCGGACGGCCGTCCAGGATGATCTGTCCGGTGTGGACATCGTGAAGTCCCGCCAGCGCCCGCAACAACGTCGTCTTCCCGCTACCCGACGCGCCGACGAGCGCGACCAGTTCGCCACCGTGCACAGTGAACGTCGCGTCACGGACCAGAGATACGGGTCGCTCGATGCCCACTGCGGACACCGTGAGGACTGCTTCGGTGGTCGGCGGTCGTGCGGGCGACGAAGGCAGGACGAGCGGCGGCGAGCCGAGGTCGACCACGCGATCAGCCAGCGCGGCCACGAACTCACGGTCGTGCGAGATGACCAGGGTGGCGCCGATACCTTCGTCGCGGCGTCGGCGGACCACGTCGGCGACGCGGCGGACGGCGTCCGTGTCCAGCGCGCTGGTCGGTTCGTCGAGCAGCAGAAGCGGGGGACGACCGGCGATCGCCCGGGCGAGGGCGACTCGCTGAGCCTGCCCGCCGGAGAGCTGATGCGGCCGTTTCCTCCGGACCGTGGCGGGGTCCAGTCCGGCGGTGAGCAGCGCCTCGTCGACTTGGCTCCCACCCGATTCGGACACCAGGCGCTCAACCGTCCACAGAGGATTCATGGTGCCCGCCGGGTCCTGGCCGAGAAGGCCGGTGGCCCGGCGTCGCCAAGCGGCCGACGAGCGGCCGGGTGGCACCGGTGACCCGGCCCACGTGATTTCGCCGTCCACCCTGCGCAGCCCGGGCGGCAGGACGTCGAGGATCGTCCGCAGCAGGGTCGTCTTCCCGCTGCCGGACGGGCCGGTCACGGCCACCACGGTGTTCGCGGGTACGTCCAGGCTGACGTCGTCGAGCACGGTATGGCCGAGTCCGTTGTGGACGGTCAGGCCGCGCACGGTCAGCTCCGCGGGGGTCATGCCATCACCGGTTCCCGGCGGCGTGCTCGCAGCGCCCACGTGACCAGGCAGGCCAGCGCCGCGAGCAGGAGCGCCGGCGTGGCCACGGCGGCGGGGTTGTCCGCGGCCCCTGGCAGGTTTTCGCGCAGCATCAGCGCCCAGTCCGGCTCTGGCGGCTGGGCACCGAACCCGAGCAGTGTCATCGTGCAGGCCAGTTGCAGCCCGAGCACGAACCGCAGGCCCGCCTCGGCCACGATCAGCCCGGCCATGGCCGGAGCCATTTCCCGCACCAGCAGCACCGCGGTGTGCTCGCCCCGGCAGCGGGCGGCGTCGGCCCAGCCCGCCGCACGGGTCCGGCGGGTGGTGTCGCGGACGATTTGCGTCGTCAGCGGCGCTCCGCCGCACACCGTGGCCACGACGACCGCGACCGGACCGGGCACGGCCACCGCGAGCACGAGCGCGACCAGCAGCAGTGGCAGCGCCACGAGGACATCGGCGAGTCCGGTGATCAGCCTCCCCGGCAGGCCGTCATTCCAGCCCGCGACCAGTCCACCGGCGACACCCACCAAGCAGGTGAGCGCCCCCGCCGCGGCCGCTAGCAGCACCAGACCGGCCCCGCCCGCCAGCGACCGTGACAGTACGTCCCGGCCCAGCACGTCAGTGCCCAGCACGTGGCCGAGCGCGGGCGGCGTGAACGGCGCACCCGAGACGGCCGCCGGATCCCGTGGCGCCAGCAGGCCTCCGGCGAGCGTGACGACCGCGAGCGCCGCCGCGGTGAACCAGCCGGTCTTCATCGCCGTTCCCGCCGGACATCGGCGGCCGTGGCCGCGAGGTCCGCCAGAGCGGTGCCCACGACGACGATCAGCGCGCCGATCAACCCGACCGCCGCGACGACCGGCGTATCCCGGCCGGCGACCGCGGTGACCAGCAATTCGCCCAGCCCCTGGTAACCGAGCATGGTTTCGACGACGGCCGCCGCGGTGACGGTGCCGGCGGTCAGCGTCGCGGCCGCGCGGATCGCGGGGGACAGCACGAACGGCAGCACGTGCCGGACATGCAGCCGCAGGCCGGTGACACCCCGCGCCACGGCGTCACGGACGTGGGGTGCCGCGCAGGCGTCCGCGACGGCGCCACCGAGCAGTCCGCCGCCCCAGGCCGCGGCCGGCAGGGCGAGCGCGAGCGACGGCAGCACCAGCAGGTCCGGCCGGTCCAGCGGCGACCCGCCGGGCAGCAGCAGTGACACCGGAGGCAGCCACCCGAGCAGTGCGCTGAGGACGAGGACGAGACCAGCGACCACGGCGACCTGCGGGATCGACGAGACGGTCGTGCTCAGGGCGGCCCACCGCCGTGCCCATCCGGGCCTGCTGCCGCCGATGGCCCAGCCGAGCGCGAACATGAGCGGCAGCGCGAGCAGCACCGCCGCCGCCGTGAGCACGGCCGTGGCTTCGAGCCGGGGCAGCAGCAAATCGGCGACCGGCCGGTCGGTGACGAGCGAACGTCCCCAATCACCGCGCAGGATCGCCGCGGTCCACTGTCCCCAGCGCTGCCACAGCGGTGCGTCCAGTCCGAGGGTTTCCCGCAGCTGCCGCAGGGTTTCCGCGTCCGCGCGGTTCCCGGTCCGGGTCTCGGCCGCGTCCGAAGGCAGGGCATTGACCGCGGCGAACACCACGGCCGAGACCACGACGGCGGTCGCGGCGGCCCGCACCAGCACGAGGCTCCCCGTGCGGGCCAACGACGAACGAGCACTCACGCGGTGATCCGGACCTGGTCGATGAACAGCCGCGCGAACCCGGGCCCGGTCGGCAAGCCGCCGACGCCGGGACGGGACAGGTCGAGCCCGTCCCCGACTCCCCAGACGAGGTAGCCGCCCTCGTCCCGAAGCTTCCCCTGCAGGACACCGAAAGACTGAGTGCGGCGCGTGGTGTCGGGGTCGGCGAGCGCGGCGTCGAGGTCGCGTTCCCAGTCAGGGCGGTTCCACGCGGTCTCGTTGGTGGGCGAGGCCGCGCGCAGCGCGATGCGGGACACGTCGAGGAAGCCGATCCCGCCGAGGTAGCTGACGTAGAAGTCGGCCTGCGCGTAGGTCTTCGTCCAGAAACTCTCCGGCGGATCGACCTTCACGGTGACCTTGAGGCCGATCGGCGCGAGCTGCTGGGCGAGCAGCGTCGCGGTGGAGTCCATCCCGGGGTACGCGGTCGTGGTGTGCAAAGTGACGTCCACACCGCCCTGGTACCCGGCTTCGGCCATCAGCGCGCGGGCCCGATCGAGATCGCGAACCCGTTGGGGGAGCTGAGGGCTGCTGGGATCGGCAGGGGTGAGCAGGTCGTTGCCGATCTTGCCGTACGCGCCGAACACGGTGTCGGTGAGTTGCTGCCGGTCGGTGGCGAGCTTGACGGCTTCGCGCACCTGGGGCTTGTCGAACGGCGCCCGGTCGAGCCGCATCACCACGGGGTAGGTGGTGACCGCGGGACGGCGGACCACCTGCGTGCCGGCGCGTTCGGCCTGCGCGGCCGCGGCCGGGCTGACACTGCCCGCGACGTCGGCTTGCCCCGAACGGACCGCGTCCGCGCGGGCCTGCGGGTCGGCCAGCGCGCGGATCTCGATCCGCTTCGTCGGCGGTTTCGTTCCCCACCAGCCGTCGTTGCGTTCGAGGACGGCGTTGGCGGGGTCACCACCGGTCATCCGGTACGGCCCGGACCCCGGCGCGGGCGTGCTGAAGTCCGTCGTGCCTTCGGGCACCACGAAGGTCGCCGACTGCAGGGCTTCCGGCACCGCCGCGAACGCCGTCCGCGTGCGCAGCTCCAGCGTCGACGCGTCGATCGCGCGGGAGACGTCCAGGTCGAACATCGCCATCCGGCCGTAGTTCTCGGCCGCCTTGGCCTGCATCCGGCGCAGCGAGTACAAGGCGTCTGCGGCGCTCACTTTCCGGCCGTCGCTGAACGTGGCGTCCGCGCGCAGGGTGATCTTCCACCTGGTCAGCGAGGCGTCCGGTTCCCAAGCGGTGGCCAACCGGGGCGCCGTGGTGCCGTCGGGGCCCGCGACGGTGAGCACGTCGTAGAGCAGGGCGAACCGCAGCGCGTCGGATTCGTTGCCGAGCCCGCCGTGCGGGTCGTTGCTCGCGGTAGCCGCCGAGCCGACCGCCGCGTAGCGCAGGAGATCCCCCGAGGCCGGGGTGGCGTTGCCCGAAGTGCAGGCGGTGGCCGTCAGGGTGGCCGCGACCAGGAGGGCGAGGCGGCGGGAAACGCGGGTCACGAGGTCGGCCTTTCGAGGCGGGAGAGTTCGTCGTTGATCAGCGCCGCGATCGCGGCGACCGATTCGCCGCGCAGCAGGGCGTAGTGGTGCGCGTCCACTGTGGACGTAGTGGGCGGCCGGGTGAGGAGGGGCGTCCAGCCGAGGTCGGCAGGATCACCGGGGACGTCGTCGACGCCCATGCCGATACCGGAGTTGACCGGAGATCGCTGCCCCGCCTTGACGATCAGGGTGCGGGTTCCCGGGTCGCCGAGCCGCGGTGGCCGGTAGGCGGCCAGCCCCCGCAGATGCCGCGCGAACACCTCGACGCGTCCGGCGGCGCTGGTGCCCGCGCGAAGCAATCCGTGCTCTCGCAACACAGTGTCCACTTCGGACTGTGTGGGCTCCTGGGAGGCGACGAGTTCCGTGTCGAGATAGCCCGCCAGCGACGCGAGGTAGCGGCGGCGGACCTCGGCGGGACCGCCCGGGACATCGGTGATGTGACTCGGCTCGTTGGAATCCAGCAGCACCAGCAGTTCGGTGTGCTCGCCGATCTCGTGCAGCAGACAGGCCACCCGCTGGGCCAGGTCACCGCCCATCGACCAGCCACCCAGCAGATACGAGCCGGCGGGCTGGTGGCGGCGGATCACACCGAGATACAGCGCGGCCAGCGCGTCCACGCTGTCCGGCGCTTCGCCACCGGACAGGCCGGGATCGGTCAGGGCGACGACGGTGGTATCCCGGTCGATCAGCCGGGACAGCTCCGTGTAGCACAGCACGTCCCCGCCGGAGGGGTGCAGCAGGAACAGCGTCCGGCCGTTCGGGGTGCCTTCCCGCAGCAGCAACGCGATGTCGGCGTCCTCCACCGGCGCCTCCGATCCGCCGGTCCACGACGCCGGATCGTCGGCGAGTCGCTTGACCCGGGCGACGTGGTCGGCGATCGCGGTGGCGACCTGCCCGGGCGGCACCACGGGGTCGAGGACATCCCATTGCAGCAACAGTTCCTCGCCCTCTTCGAGCACCTGGTGGTCGAGCAGGGTCTGCGGGGTCTGGCTCAGCGCGGCGACCTTCCGGCCGATCCAGCGCGGGTCGTGGCCGGCGCCGATGACCTCGGTCAGCCCGAGCGCGCTGGTGAACACGACGGGCACGGCGGCGACCTCGCCCTGGGCGCTGGACTTCTCCGCGAGCACGTCCAGCGCCGAGAACTCGCGGTGGTCGAGGTCGTCGAACAGCCGCCGCTGGGTGCGACGGGCCCGTTCGGCGAAGGTGCCGATGTCAGCCTCCTCGGTCGCGTGCAGGACCAGGGAGGTGAAGTCGCCGACGACGTTCGGGACGTCCGGGTGGATGTCCGGCCGGTCGAACAGCGTGAGCATCACACTGAACGCGTCCCGGCCCGACCAGGCCGCGAGCACGTCGGTGTACACGGTGAGCAGGACGGCCGTGGGGGTGACGCGGTGCTCGGCGGCGAGCCGCCGTAAGCGTTCCCAGCTCGCGGTGTCGAGTGTCGCGGCGTGCCGGACGAAGCGGCCCGCGGTGGCGTCCTCGTCGACGGGGATGGACGGTGCCTCGGGGATCGCCGTCAGCCGGGCACGCCAGTACTCGGCGGCGCGGGCACCGTCCGCTCCGTCACGTCGTGCTTCGAGCGCCTGGACGCAGTCGGCGGGGTGGATCCCGACCGGCTCGAGCACGCGGGTGGGATCGGTGTAGCAGGCGTGCAGGTCGCGATCGACGATCCACCAGCTCGCGGCGTCGCAGATGAGCACGTCCACGCCGAGGAACAAGCGGGTCCGGCCGTCGGGCAGCAGGGCCGCTTGGACCGTGAACAGCGGCCAGCGGTCGGCGGGGCCGGGTTTGAGACTGACGCGATCGCGGATGGCCGAAAGGCGACGGTTGCGGTCCACTTCGGACAGTGAACGCAGATCGTGGGTGCGGATCCGGTACCGCGGCAGGTCGCGCAGCACCCGCGCCTGGCCCTGCGAGTCCACGATGGAACGCAGCATCGGGTGCCGGGCGATCACCTTGTTCCACGCGTCCTCGTAACGCGCCAGGTCCAGCTCGGCACAGTCGTACTCGAGAAAGAAGTGACACGGCACGTCCCCCCAGCGGTAGCCGCCGTCGCGGCCGATCCAGTACGCGTGCTGGACCCGGGTCAGCGGAAAGGAATCGGGCTCGGCGTGGGCCGCCGGAGCCGGAGTCCGGGGCGATGGGGGAGTGACGTCGCGCGCTCGCAGCAGGCTCGCCAGCCCGGCCACGGTCGGGGCGGCGAGCAGATCGGCCAGCCGCAGCCGGACACCGTGGTCCTGGGTGAGGGCGGCGAGCATGCCGGTCGCGAGCAGGGAATGGCCGCCCAGCGCGAAGAAATCCGCTTCCGGCGAGGTGATCGCGACGCCGAAGAGGTCGCTCCACAGCCGTGCGATCCGCTCCTGCAGTGGGTCGGCGAACACACCGGCCTCACCCGGCTCACCCGGTGCGGTGTACGCCGCGGCGGCCATGCGTTCGGTGAGATCAGTGCGGGACACCGCGACGACCGGCGGCACGGATCCGGCGAGATGCCGGTCGAGTACCAGGTCGAAGGCCCGGCCGCCGGTCGCGGCGTCGAGCGCGTCGCGAAGGGCCACTTCCCGGTCCGCGCCGCCGGGCCCGACGCTCCAGCCGTCCCAGACGACGCTCGTCCAGCCGGTGTTGGCGGTCGCGAGCGCGTCGAGCGCGGCGTTGGCCGCCGCGTACGGGCCGGTGCCGATCCCGCCGACCAGTGTGGCGGCCGAGGACATCAGTACCACCAGGTCGGGCCTGGACGCCTCGGGCAGCGCGTCGATGGCCGCCTGGAGTGCCCGTGCACCACCGACCTTGCCCCGCAGCTGCGCGGTGACCTGGTCCGGCGTGATGTCGCGAAGCGGAACGGCGCGGGTGGTGGCGGCCGCTCCGGCGGCGTGCACGATCACGTCGGGCTCGTGTTCGGCGAGCAGGCCGCGCCAACCGTCCACATCGGACGCGTCGAGCGTCCTGGTCCGGATGTCGAGGCCGTCGGCTTTCAGCGCGTCGAGGGTCCGGGCCGCGTCGGGCACGTCGGCGACCGGGCGCCGCGAGGTGATCACGACCGCGGCGCCACGCCGGGCGAGGCGTTCAGCGACGACGAGTCCGACGTCACCGAGACCACCGGACACGACGGCTCGCCGCGGTCCCTGGACGATCGTGGACGGCGGGGTGAGCGGCCAGGGCTCGATGTCCCGCTGCCAGCGGACTCCGGATCGCCAGGCGATTTGCCCGCCCCGTTCGTCCGGCGACCGGACGAGATCCGCGAGTTCGTCCAGTATCGCTTTCGCCGCGAGGTCCGGGTCGGTGTCCGGCTGAAGATCGACCGTGCGCCAGCGGATCCCGCGATGTTCCTGCGCCAGGATCCGGCTGAGCGCACGGGCCGCGGCGGCGCCGGCCGCCACCGCGTCGAGGCTTTCGACCCGGTCCGCGCCGAAAGTGACCGCCAGCAGCTTCGGCACGGTCATCCCGCTGAGCTTCCTCGCGAGCTCGGCGTGTGCGAGGACGACATCGCTCACGTCCTGCCCGGGTGCGGTCAGCACGACGACGCCGTCGATAGGTGTTCCGGGTTCGTGATCCTCCACTGTGGACATAGCGAGTGCGTTGGCCACCGGTGACGCGGAATCGGCGGCCAGCAGGAAGCGGCCCGTCGGCGTCGTGCCGGAGAGCGGGGGAAGCTGACGCCACCGGGGCAGCCGGAGGAGCCCGGGAGCACGGGCAGGCGTCACCGGTCCGGCAGGTGGGTCGATCCAGAGCCGCCGGGGCTGGAAGGCGTACCCGGGCGCGGCGACACGTGCACGCTGACCGCGACGTTGCGCGCCGAGGCTGACTTTCCCGCCATACGCCCACAAGCGGGCGACGGCGGCGCGAGCGGATTCGGCTTCGAGGTCTGCGCGGTCGTGGTCGAGCGTGATGGCCGAATCGAGTAGCGCCGGGTCGCCGTGTGCGCGGGCCAGCGTCACCAGGCTGCTGCCGGGACCGACCTGGACCAGCACGGCCGGCGCCGGATCGAGCGCGACCCGCAGGGCTGGGGAGAACAGGACGGGGTCCCGCAGCTGTCGCGCCCAGTGTTCGGCCGTCGCGAGTTCATCGGTGACCGTGGTACCGGTGAGCGTGCTGACCATCGGGATTTCCGGGGCGGTGGCGGCGAGCTTCGCCGCCGCGGCACGGACGGCGGGGATCGCGGGGTCGACGAGCCGGGAATGCAGTGCCGTGTCGACGTGCAGCCGTCGGCACCGGGTTCCCGCGGCGGTCGCTTCGGCTTCCAGCGCCGTGATGGCGCCTGCCGGACCGGACACCACGGATCCGGCGGGCCCGTTCAGCGCGGCGAGGTCGACATCCGGATGTGCCGCCAGCAGGCCGGAGACGTCGGCGAGGTCCAGCGACAGCATCGCCCCGCCGCCGGCGGCACGCGACACCTCGGTGCAGCGCACCGCCACCAGCCGGGCGGCGTCCGGCAGGGCGAGCCCTCCCGACACCACGGCGGCGGTGTACTCGCCGAGGCTGTGCCCCAGCACGACGTCCGGCCGGACCTCCCACGACTCCAGCAACCGCGCGGTGGCCAGCGAGACCGCGAACAACGCGGGCAGCCCGATCGCCGCGTCCCGGACCTGGTGTTCACGGCCGTCGAGTACGTGCCGGATGTCGTGGCCGGTCAGGGGAAGCAGCAGCTCGGCGCAGGTGTCGACCGTCCTGGCGAACACCGGTTCGCTCGCGTAGAGCGCCGATCCCATGCCCGGGTACTGGCTTCCCGCTCCTGGGAACGCGAAGATCACCCGGGGGCGGGAAGCCGGTACAGGCCGCGCTTCACGCAGTGCGGCCGCGGCGGCGTCGATCCGGGCGGGCGCGCAGACGACGGCGATGCGCCTGCTGTGCCGGGTCCGGCCCTCGTCCAGGGTGTGTGCCAGGTCCGCGAGGTCGGCGGAGTCCTTGAGGCTTGGGAGATGCTCACTCAGATCGCGGGCCGCCTGGCGGGTGGCGGCATCGGTCTGCCCGGACACGACTAGGATCTGCGGCCGTTCGTCCGGTGTGGACGGTGGCCGCGCCGGTGCGGGGCCGAGGACGACGTGGCAGTTGGTGCCGCCGATACCGAAGGAGCTGATGCCCGCGAACTCCGCGTCCGCGGGCCACGGCCGGGCATCACCGGAGAGCGCGAAGGCGGAACCCGCCAGTCCGAGCCGCGGGTTGACCGGCTCCGAATGCGGTGCCGGGGGCAGCACACCGTGGGACCGCGCGAGCACGGTCTTGATCAACGACGCGATCCCGGCGGCGGTGTTGGCGTGCCCGATGTTCGCCTTGACCGAGCCAAGCCCGCACCACGGCTGGTCGCTCGGCCCGAACACGGTGCGCAGGGCCGAGACTTCGATGGGGTCGCCGAGCGCCGTCGCGGTGCCGTGGCCCTCGACGTAACCGACCTGGCGTGGCGCGACGCCCGCGACCGTCTGCGCTTCCGCGATGACCCTGGCCTGGCCCCGCGGTGACGGCGCGGTGAATCCCGCCTTGACCGCCCCGTCGTTGTTGACCGCCGAGCCGTGCAGGACCGCGAGCACGGGGTCCCCGTCGGCCAGCGCGTCGGCCAGCCGCCGCAGCACGACCGCGCCGACGCCCTGGGTGTAGACGATTCCGGTGCCGTCCGCGCTGTAGGGCCGGACGACGCCGTCTTCGGCGTAGATCCCGTCCGGCACGTGGAGATAGCCGTGCCCTTGCGGCACGATGAGCGAGGCCCCGCCCGCGAGCGCGGTGTCGCATTCCTCGGCCAGCAGTGCCTGGGCCGCCATGTGCACCGCGACCAGCGAGCTCGAACAGGTGCTGGTGATCGACATCGCGGGCCCGGTCAGGTTCAGCCGGTACGCGACCTGCAAAGGCAGGTAGTCGCCGTGCGTGGCCATCGCCGTGCGCAGACTTCCGACCGGATCGGCTCCGCCGCCGGTCGGATCCCAGCGCCTGCCGAGATTGCTGGCCAGGTAGGCGCTTTGCGACGCGCCCGCGTAGACGCCGACGGTGCCCGCGCCGATGCCGCCGCCATGGCCCGCCTGCTCCAGGGCCTGCCAGGACATTTGAAGGAACAGCCGTTGCTGCGGGTCCATCAGCGCGGCTTCGGCGTCGGTGAGCCCGAACGGTTCGGGATCGAACATGTCCTGGCCGTCGATGAGCCCACCGACCGGGACGTACCCGGGCACGGTGGCCAGGTCCTCGGGCACTCCGGCCGCGCGCAGTTCGTCCGGGCCGAACCGGGTGAGGCCGCTGCGGCCTGCCAGCAGCAGGTCCCAGAACGCGGCGGCGTCCACCGCGCCGGGGAAACGGCAGGCGAGTCCGGTGATCGCGATCATCGGGCGACCTGCTCGGCCTGCTGCCGGGCGGCGCGGCGTCCACGCGGTGCCGGAGGTGCCGACGCTTCGACGGGCGACGGGCTCTGGCGCGGTGCCAGGAACGCCGCGAGCGCGCGGACGGAGGGGTGGCCGAACAGGTCGACCACGGTCAGCGTGTCGAATCCGTGCGCGACGAGCTGCCGGTGCGCCAGCACCAGTGTCAGGGAAGTGGCACCGAGCTCGAAGAACGCGGTCGTGGCGTCGACACCGGAGCCGAGCAGGGACCGGAACACCCCCAACACGGTTTCCTCCAGCTCGGGGCTGGCGGCCACCGGTGCTGCTTCTCGTCGCTCGGGTTCGGGTGGTGCCGCCGCGGTGTTCGGGGTAGGCGCGGCGTCCTTTGTGGACGAGGGAAGGGCGAGGTTCAAGAGGCCGTCCGCGCTGAGCCGTTCCTCGAGGTCGATGCCGTGGGCCGCGGACGCCGCCCTGGTACGGCGGCTCCATTCCGCGGCCGAGGCCAGTGCGTCGGCCGGGGTGAGTGTGCCGGGGGAGACGGTCAGGGACACCTCGAGCCCCAGGCCTGCTGCGCGCGTCAGGGCCTCGGTAAGCCAGGTCCGCGGGGTGCCGGGTTCCTCTTGGTCCACTGTGGACGGTTTGGTGGCGGTGGTGGGTTCGGTGCGACGGTAGGGGTTGGGCAGGGCGGCGTAATCGATCTTGCCGTTCGCCGTCACCGGGAACCGGTCGAGCACGGTGAACCGCGATGGCACCATGTACTCGGGGACCCTGGTCCGCAGGTGTGCCGCGAGTTCCGCGGTGTCCGGGATTCGCCCGGTGTCCGCCGGGACGAGGAAGGCGACCAGCCGCGGCCGGTCGTCGGGGCCGGGTACGGACAGTGCCACGGATTTGCGGACGCCGTCCGCACGGTCGAGCACGGACTCGATCTCGCCGAGTTCGATGCGGTGGCCGCGGATCTTGACCTGCCGGTCGACGCGGCCGAGGAATTCGATCGTCCCGTCGTGACGCCACCGCCCGAGATCCCCGGTCCGGTAGAGCCTGCGGTCCAGTACCGGATGCCGCACGAACCGTTGCGCGGTCTGCTCCGGGTCGCCGATGTAGCCACGGGCCAGGCCGTCGCCGCCGATGTGCAGTTCGCCCGGCACACCGACCGGCACCGGAAGGCCCGCCGGGTCGAGGATGTCGAAGCTCTGCCCGCGTAGCGCGCGGCCGTAGGGAATGCTGCGCCAGTCCGGATCGACGTCGCCGATCGGGTAGCAGATCGACCAGATCGACGCCTCGGTCGCGCCGCCGAGGCTGACGATCTCGACGTGCGGGGCGAGGGCGCGCAACCGATCGGGCAGCGTCACGGGAATCCAGTCGGCGGAAAGGAAGACCAGCCGCAGCGACCGCAGCGCGCGGTCTGCGAGGCCGGGATCGATCTCGGCGTATTCGACGAGCATTTCCAGCAGCGCGGGGGCGGTGTTCCACAACGTCACGCGGTGCTGGGCCATGAGCTCGAGCCAGTGCCCGGGGTCGCGCTGGCGGTCGGCGCTCGGCAGGACGAGTGCCCCGCCGGCGCCGAGCACGCCGAACACGTCGTGCACGGACAGGTCGAAGCTGAACGCCGAGAGAGCGAGCATCCGGTCGTCGCGGGTGAGGGGGAACCGGTCGACGAGGTCGTCGATCGTGGTGCGGGCCGCGCGGTGCTCGATCGCCACACCCTTCGGCTTTCCCGTGGAACCGGAAGTGAAGATCACGTACGCGAGGTCGTCCGGCGCGGGACGGTTCGCCTGACCGGCGGTGCCGGCCGCGGCGTCCAGGACGACGGGGTGGACCTCGACGGTGCCGGGCCAGCTCAGCTCGACGTCGTCGGTGACGAGCGCGTGGCCGATCCCGGCCTGCGCGCACACCGAGGCGACGCGCTCGGCCGGCCAGGCCGGTTCGACCGGGACGTAGCCCGCACCGCTCGCGGACACCCCGAGCATCGCCACGATCTGGGCCGGGCCCTTGGGCGCCGAGACCGCGACGAGGTCTCCCGGGCCGACGCCGGCCGTGGTGAGCCCGTGCCCGATCACCTCGGCCGCGCGGAGGAGTTCGCCGTGGCTGAACGCGGATTCGGCGGCCAAGAGCGCCGGCGCCTCCGGAATGTCCCGTGCGGCGGCGCGCAGAGGGTCGTCCAGCAGCGGGCCCGCCTCGCCGAACGGCGCGGCGTCCAACGTGGCGTGCGGCGCGAAAGCGGGGATCCAGCCCAGCGTCGGGTCCGACCACCGATCCGGGTGATCGGCCAGCGTGCTCAGCAGACGCAGATGCGCGTCGGCCATGCCGTCGACGAGGCCCGCGGGATAGGCGCCGTCGACGCTGTCCCAGCACACGCGAAGGCGGCCGCCCTCCTCGTAGACGATGTGGTCGAGCAGGACCTGAGGCGTCTGCGAGATGCCGAACACCTCGGTGCCGAGCCAGCTGGCCGGGTTGTCGCCGCCGGGTGAAAGGCCGAGCCCGCTGGTGAACACCACAGGATGCTCCGGCGCGCCGAGCGAGGCCGGACTCCGGCGGGCGGCCTGCATGCCGTCCACCTCGCGATTGTCCATATCGGACCAGAACTGCTCGTTGACTGCGCGCACGTAGGCGCCGAAGCCGGTTTTCGGTTCCCATACGGGCATCTGCACGAGCACCGTGGAGGTGAAGTCGCCGACCACATGCGCCAGCTCGGGATCATCCGGGCGGTCGAACAGGGTGGTGTTGAGACAGAAAGCCGCGATGGCACCCCATCGAGTGAGAGTGAGTCCGTACGCGGCCAGCAGCAACGCCGTCGGGCTGACCCCGTGCGACGAGGCCGTCTTCTTGACCGCCGCCCAGTGATCGGCGTCCAGCTCGGTGGCCCGCCTGCTGAACCGGTGCGCGCCGATCGTGGCGACGTCCGTGACCGTGGGCAGCGCGGGACCCGGCGGCAGGGTGCGGTCGGCCCAGTAGCGGCCGGCACGTTCGGTCTCCGGGCCCGGCGGGCGCGCGGCCCGCCGGCGCGCCAACTCGGCGAACGTGGTGCCGGGTTCGGGCAGCGCGGCGGCGGGGTCGGCCACCAGCGCACCCCATTCCGTCATGATCTGCATCCAGCCCGCGAGGTCGAGCGCCAGTACGTCCACGCCGACACACACCCGGGTGCGCTGCCCGGGCAGTAGTACGACATGGAGGTCGAACAACGGCCAGCAGCCGGTGGGCCGGGTCTGGTGGGACCACTCGTCGCGTAGCTCGTCGGCGACCCGCGCCGCGTCGGGATCAGGCAGTGTCCTCAGGTCCGTCACCGGGATCCGGTAGGGCGGCACCTTGGCGAGCACCCGGCCGGTGGCGTCCGCGTCGACGACCATGCGCAGCGCGGAATGACGCTCCACCAGGGTGTTCCACGCGGCACCCAGCAGAGCGGCCTCGTCCTCGCCGGGCGGTGTGTCGCGCTCGAACTCCCGGTAGTAGAAGGTGGCCACGCCGCCGAGCGGAAACGCCGGATCGCGTCCCACCCAGTACGCGGTCTGGATGGGCGTGAGCGGAAAGGTCTCGTCGCGCGGTTCCGGATCGTCCTGCCGTGCCCGGTCACCGAGGGCGGTGGCGACGGACCGGGCCGTGGCCTGGTCGAGGAAGTCGGTCAGCGCGAGGGTGACCCCGGTGGTGTCCAGCAGCAGCCGCCGCAACCGCACCGCGGTGAACGACTCCAAGCCCAACGCCATCAGCGGGATGTCCGCGCCGACCGTCGCGGACGCGATGTCGAGTGTTTCGGCCACCGCCTCGATCACGTCGTCGAGGGGGATTGCTGCCTCTGCCGGGACCGCGCTCACCCAGATCTCCTTCACGGTCGTGGGAACGAAACGGCGGAAACCGTCACGCGCTGTCCTTCATACACGAAAACGGCTATCATTTTCATCTGATGGAGCAGTATTGCTCCGTGTGGACGAACACTCTGTGTGTCGAATGAAGGGGGACGCATGAATCGCGCCGAGCCGGCGGTCAGGGCGTGGCGATGCCCCGCGCCGAACCCCGATGCCCGGATGCGGCTACTGTGCTTCGCCCACGCGGGCGCAGCGGCGAGCGCGTTCCGGCCGTGGACGGAACTGCTGCCGCCGTGGATCGAACTGCACGCCGCCCAGCTCCCCGGCCGCGAGGACCGCTGGAGCGAACCGGCGCAGACGACGATGTCCGGTGTCGTCGCGGATCTCCTGCCCGGGCTGACCGCGTTGGCCGATCGGCCGACTGTCCTCTTCGGGCACAGCCTCGGCGCGACCATCGCCTACGAAGCCGCGTGCGCGCTGGGGAACGCGGGGCATCTGGTCGTATCGGGCAAGGAGACGCCGCACCAGCATCGGCGCGACAGCTTCCACACCGCGCCGGACGCCGAACTGGCCGCCGAGATCGCGCGACTGCGAGGCGAGCGGCCGACGTCGATGGCCGCGCTCGGCGGCGACTACCTGCTGCCCATCCTGCGCGCCGATTACGCCGTCAACGAGACCTACCGGCCGGTCATGGGCAGGGAACGGCTGGCGTGTCCCATCACAGCACTGACCGGCGTCGACGACGGCGAACTGACGTCCGCGCACGTGCACGCCTGGGCGGGATACACCCGCGCCGAGTTCCGGGCGGTGTTCGTGCCCGGTGACCACTTCCACGTCTTCGACCACCCCGCGGCCACGATCGCCGCGGTCGTCACGGCCGTCGGCCCGCTCGCGGAAGGAACCGCATGACCGAGGATTTCTACCACCGGACCGCGGAGTACGTCGCCGTGCTGCTCCGGCAGGCATGGACCGGCCTGGGCCCGGTGCTCACCGACGCACTGTCCGGTGTGGACACCAGCGGTGGGCCGGTCGTCGACGTCGGCGCCGGGACCGGGCTCGGCACCGCTGTCCTCGCGGCCGCGCTGCCCGGTGCCGACATCATCGCCATCGAGCCGAATCCGGCCCTGCGGACGGCGCTGCTCACCCGGTGCGTCGAGGACGACGACCTCGCCCGCCGCGTCACCGTCCTCGGCGCCGACGCGCTCGTCGCGCCACTGCCGGACCGGCTCTCCGTTGTCCTCGCGATGAACGTGCTCGGCCACTTCGATCCCAGGGAACGCCAAGCCTTGTGGGGCATGCTCGCCAACCGTCTCACTCCCGGCGGACGGGCGATCCTCAACTTGCAGCCACCTACGACAGCTGTCGCCATCCCCGCGACCCCCATGGCGCAGGTGCGCATCGGTGGCCGGGAGTACCTCGGCGTCGCCGCCGCCGAACCCGCCGGTCCGGACGCCGTCACCTGGAATATGACCTACCGGGTCGATCAGCGAGGAAACGTCGTCACCGAGCTGACCGCATCCGATCTTTGGCATGTGATCACCGCGTCGGCGCTGGCGGACGAAGTCGCCAAGTACGGCCTCCGGCTCACGGTCACCAACCCGGACCACGAGCTGTACACGATCACTCGAATCTGACGTCTTGCCCGTCGCCACGGTGGTGCGTGAGTGTGGTCCGGAACGAGGTGGATTGCAGTTGTCGGTGGTGAAGGAGCGTTCGACGCGGCAGAAGGCTGTGGTGGCGTCATTGCTGAAGTCCGAGAGCCGTTTTCGATCCGCACAGGCCTTCTACGCGCAGCTGCGTACGCGCGGGGAGACGATCGGGCTGTCGACGGTCTACCGAAATTTGCAGTCCATGGTCGAAGCAGGCAAGGCCGACGTGCTCAGGATCGGTGGTGAGACCCTGTATCGGTACTGCTCGGACGAACCGCACTACCACGTGGTGTGCCGTTCGTGCGGGTACACCGTCGAAGTCGCGGAGAACTCCATCTCGACGTGGGCCGGTGATGTGGCTGCGGAGCACGGATATCGCTATGTCAGTCACATGGTCGACGTCGTCGGTGTCTGCGGTGCCTGCGGAGAAGAGAGCGTCGGCGGTTCCCGTGGTCCGGCGCGGTGACGCCGGACCACGGACGCGCTCAGACGACGGTGGGCTCCTTGGCCAGGAAGAAGTACGCGTAGCGTTCGTCGAGGTCGTTGCGTGGTACCAGCCGGACCGTCTGGGGAGTGAAGCCGCAGCGTTCGGAGAGTTCCCAGAACTCGTTGATCGGGTAGGTCGTCATGTTCGCCAGTCCGCGGCGGTAGGCGCGGCGTCGTGGTTTGGTGAGCCAGCTGCCGGTGTCGTACTTGATCTGGATCAGGGCCAGGCCACCGGGCGCGAGAAGGCCGTGGGCGATGCGCAGGAGCCGCTCGCCGTACTCCGGCGACGGGATCAGCTCGAAGACGTAGAAGGACAGAAACACGTCGCAGAGGCCGTCGATCTGTCCGAGCGCGGCTTCCGGGTCGGCGACCTCGATGGCCACCGGATGGAAGGGGGTCTCGCAGACTTTCGCGACCTGCTTACCGCATTCGGCAAGGGAATCGCGAGAGATGTCGACTCCGATGAACTCCTTGGCACCCGGGGCGAAGTGGACCGCGTTGGCCCCGCCGCCGCAGCCCCATTCGACGATCCGGTTCCAAGGCCGGGCGAACTCGGCCATGCGGGCGCCGGCTTCGAACAGGGCGAGGTGATCCGCGCCGATCCGGTGCCACAGGTCGTTGTCCCGGAAGACCGGGGCGTCGCGCCAGTGGGAGTCGGCCGCCCAGCGGGAGCCCGCCGGTCGTCGCCAGTAGTCCTGCGCGTCGGCGGCGATCGCCGAATCGGGTTGCCGGAGGCCCGCGGTCACCAGAGCGCGCTGCAGGAGGTCCTCCGCGGTGCTGGCGAGCCGCTTGCCGCGGGCGAGGGCGTTCGGTCTTTCTGCCATGGGTGAAGCCTTTCGCTGAAGGTCACGGATGCCCGCGCCGAAACGGTTCGGGGACATCCGTGCGGTGAGGCCGTCGCACGTCTCAGGAGCAACGGGTGGGTAAGAAACCTCAGCGAAAGACAGGGGGCCCACGCCGCGGACGAGCGCGTCGCAGCAGGACTGCCGTCATGATGTTCGGTTCCGCCGCACGGAGAACCAGTGCTCGCAACGGGGGATGGGAGGTGGCGACCGGCGCCGGAATCCAGCCGAGCGCCCGCCACACCAGGCCACGCAGCGCGATCGCCGCGGTATCGGCGCGGGTGAGCAGGAGGCCGAGCAGCACGACGGCGAGCGCGTGCGCGCCGAAAAGCTGGACCGGATCGATCTCAGTCAGGACCGGGGCGATGTGGCGGTGGGTCAGGTGCGAGGGGAGCAGGAGAACGGCGTGCAGGACGCCCTGCGTGGCCGCCAGCGCCCCGATCGCGGCGACCGGTCCTCGGCTGCGGTCGGCGATGGCGGTGCCCGCCCACCCGATCACGCCACCGATGGCCAGCGCCATCCCGATGTTGGGAACGACGCCCCCGCCGAGAACGTGGGCGGCGAGCCCGAGCGCCGCCGCCGCGCCGGCCAGCACGATGCTGCGGGCAGCGTTCACCGCCACCGGAAGGCCTGCGCTGTCCCGTGCCACATTCGCAGCTTACGTGCCGCGCGGACCGGCCGGTTCCGCCAAGTGCGGTCCGCTGACGGTCAGCGGACCGCCGTGACGTAGGCCAGACAGCCGAGTTCTCCTTGCGCCTCAACGGTGAATCCGGCTTCCCGGACGAGTCCGGGGAGACGCCCGTCGGGGTCGTCCAGCATCCGCGGCCCGGATGCCAAACCGACCAGATGCCTGCCGAGTGACGACCGGGGCGGCCGGAAATCGGCGAGGGCGAGCCGTCCGCCGGCGCGCAGCACCCGCCGCATCTCCCGCAGCGCCGCGGCCTGGCCGCCGTCCGGCAGGTGATGCAGCATCAGGCTGGAGAGCACGACGTCGAACTCGCCGTCGCTCCCGGGCAATTCCTGGCCGCCGGGCGGCCAAGGAGAAGTCGTGATCAGCCGTCTGATTGCCGTGGTGGCCACCGCGTTGGCGCTCGGGCTGCTCGGGACCGCTCCGGCGAACGCGACCGCGAGGCTGGAGAGCAGCGATCCGGCCGAGGGATCGTCGTTGACCGTGGCACCGGCTGCGGCCACGCTCACCTTCAGCGAACCAGTGGATCTCTCGTCGGCGGCGATCACCCTGACCGGGCCGGACTCGCAGCCGCTGACACTGCCCGCTCCCACGACGGCTGAGCGAGTGGTGACACAGCCATTGCCCGCGCTGTCCAACGGTTCCTTCGTGTTGAACTACAAGTTGCGGTCGATCGACGGGCATCGGGTGAGCGGAGCAGTGAAGTTCGCCGTCGCCGCTCCGGCGCCGACCACGACCACCACAGTGGCATCGTCGACCACTCCACCGGTCACCGCCACCTCCTCGGTGACCGCGGCCGAACAAGCCCCGGAGTCCGAGGGTTCGTCGGCACTCGGCTGGGTCCTCGGCGGCGGCGCGGCGCTGCTCGTGGCCGTCGGCGTGGCGATCTGGCTCGTCCGGCGGCGGGCGTGAACGCACCGGCGGGGTGGCTCCTCCTGATCGGGGGAGCGCTGATCAAGATCACGTTCGACGGCACCTACCTTCGCTACGTGAAGCCGGGCATGGCGCCTTGGCTGGTCGGAGCCGGCTTCACCGCCGTGGCGCTCGCCGTCGTCGCGATCGTGAGAGACATCCGCGGAGCCAAGGCGTCGGCGGGCGCCGGACACGAGCACGAACACCGCACCCGCAGTACCTGGCTGATGCTTCTGCCGGTCCTCGCGATCTTCCTGATCGTTCCGCCGGCGCTGGGTTCGGATTCGGTCAACCGAGCCGGTTCCCGAACCGTGACCGCACCGATCGCCGATGACACGGGGAAGGTGCCTTTCGCGCCGCTGCCGCCTGGTGACCCGGTTCGAATGCGATTCTCGGACTTGGTCACCCGCGCGGGCTGGGACAGCGCTGGGACCCTCAACGGCCGGGTCGTCGAGCTGACCGGCTTCATCGTCCATGACAGAAAGGGAAGGCCGTACCTGGCCCGGATCGTCATGGGATGTTGCGCGGCCGACACGTTCCCGGTGCACACGATGCTCGCCGGAGATCGATTGCCGCCGTGGCGCGACGATCAATGGTTGACCGTGACCGGCACGATGATTCCGTCGACCGCGACCAAGGCGAACAGATACACGCCCACCATGAAGGTCGTCGACGCCCGTTCTATTTCAGCGCCCGCGGACGGTTATGAATATTGATCAGACGAAAGTATTAATCACCTCGGCCACCACGGAAAACGTCGTATCGGCACGTACAATCGGCGGGCCGGGCGGGCAAGTGGCCGGGCAGGACAGGGAATAAGAACAGCCCGCGGTCCGCCGTCGCCGATCCCGGACGTCTAGGGGAATAGACGTAACGGGACACGGCACGGCGGGCCACGGGAGTCCGGCGTGGGGTGCGAACCCTAAACCTTCGCCGCCACCGTCGGCGTCAAGTGTTCGGACCGATCGAGCGCATGGAGACACCACGCGCAACCCAGTCCGATCAAGGCCAGCACGCCCCACGGCGCCGCAGGGACGCCGATATTCCTGGCGACGTCGAGCGCTGAACCGGTGCCGAGATTGCCGAGCAGGATGCCGACACCGACCACGGTGTTGTAGAGCCCATAGTGGGTCGCGACCAGCTTGCCGCCGGACAGAGCGACGATCGTGTCCATCTCGAACGGGAACACCACGATCGTCCCGATCGCCAGCAACGCGGCGGACGTCAGCAGCGAAATCCAGCCGAGCACTGCCGGCGTGTTACCCGAGGTGGCCATGGGCGGCACGAAGGCCGCCCCCATCAGCAGGAGGCCGATGGCGAGACAGCGCCCGTGCCCCCACCGCCGTCGGCACCACGTCGTGATCCGCAGCTGGCCCGCGATGGCCAGCCCGCCGGATACCGCGAACAGCAAGGTGACCAGCGCTGTTCCCTCGAAACCGGGACCGCCGATCCGCCGTGCCTCCAGGGGGAGTGCGAGATAGATCTGGAACGACAGGACGTACGAGCCGATCATCGCGAGCGAGAACAGCAGGAACGACCGGTTGCCGAAGGCGATACTCCAGTCCTGCCGGATCGACGTCCGCGAGGCTTGCCTGTCGGCCGCCTTCGACCGGGCGGGCAGCGACCTGATCTGCAGAATCGTCAGGACCGCGAACACCGCGGCGGCGGTGAGACAGGTGATCTGGAAGGAGAAGGTGGTGAGGGCGAGTCCCACCACCGGGCCGAGCAGGATGCCGGCCTGATAGAAGACGTTGAACAGCGCGAACGCCTCGACTCGGCGTTCCTCACCGGCGTCTTCGGCGAGATAGGCGCGTACGGCGGGGTTGAACAGGGCGCCGGCGAACCCGGTCGCCGCCGAGGCGATGATCAGCGCGGGAACGGTGTCGACCACGCCGAGCACCGCGAATCCGCCGGTGCGCAGCGCGCATCCGGCCACGATGAGCGGCTTGTAGCCGAGCCGGTCGGCGAGCGTGCCGCCGATCAGGAACATGCCCTGCTGGGAGAAGTTCCGTACGCCGAGGATGAGGCCGACGGCCCAGCCCGCGAGCGCCAGTTCGGCCGACAGGTGGTCGGCCAGGTAGGGCATCAGCATGTAGAAGCCGAGGTTGATGGTGAACTGGTTGAGCATCAACAATCGGGAAGGCCGGTCGAATGACCTGAACTTCGAAGCCAGTTCTTTCATGCCCGCACTCCGGACGGGGCGACGATGTGGGCGCATCGTGTCCAGCGCTCCACGACGCGGTCGGTGGGCCGGTCGATGACGTCCGGTTCCTGTGCCGGGACGTGGTCGAGCAGCCCGTGCCGAGCGCAGTAGTCGTCGTTGTAGACGGTGTCGAAGTAGCGATGCGGTCCATCGGGGAAGATCGCCGCGATCCGCGTGTCAGCGTGTTCGGTCCGGGCCAGCCAGCCGGCGACCAGCGCGGTGGCGCCGACGCTCCAGCCGCCGGTCGCGTGGTGCGACGCCGCGAGACGGCGGCAGCTCCACACCGCCTCGGCGGGAGCGACCCAATGCACCTCGTCGAAGCCGCCATAGTCCACATTGCGGGGATAGATGCTCGACCCGAGTCCGCGCATCAGCCGTGGCCGCGACGGTTGCCCGAAGATCGTCGAACCGATGGTGTCGACGCCGACCACTTTCAGCTTCGGAAAGCGCCTCCGCAGCACCCGCGAGACCCCTGCGGAATGCCCGCCGGTCCCGACCGAACAGACCAGGACGTCCACCCGGTCGAGCTGGGTGACGAGCTCCAGGGCGAGCGGTTCGTAGGCGGCGACGTTGTCGGGATTGTTGTACTGGTCGGGGCAATACGCGTCAGGGTCTTCGGCGAGAAGCTGCCGGACGCGGTCCCGGCGTGCCTGCTGCCAGCCACCGCTCGGATGCGGAGTGGTGACGAGCTCGACCCGCGCGCCGTAGGCGGCGAGCATCCGGTGCATGATCGGCTCGAGGCCCGGATCGGTCACGACGGTCACCGGATGTCCGTACGTGATGCCAGCGAGCGCGAGGCCGAACCCCAGCGTGCCGCTGGTCGACTCCACGATCCGAGCGCCCGGCGCCAGGTCGCCACGCTCCCGGGCCCGGGCCCGGGCGACCATGTGCAACGCGGGGCGGTCCTTCATCCCGCCGGGGTTGAATCCTTCGAGTTTGGCCCAGAAACCGCGGCCGGGCGACGCATTCGGTGCGTCGATCCAGAGCACGGGGGTCCCGCCGACCGCGCCGGCCGGGCTCCGGCCGTGCGAGCCGTGCCTTTGTTGTTCCGGCAGGGCGTTTTCGGGCAGCATCGAGCCAGTAGCGGACATGGATGTCCTCATCGAGGTCTCTTTCCTGAGTCGTCGCGAGGCGCGACAAAGCAACGGAAGTGGTCAGCGGAGACAGATGCTGATCACGTCCGTGCGACGCAGAGCTCGATGAGAAGGCCACGGCCTGGTCTGCAGGGATCACGTCCGGCGTTGCCGTGACCGTGAGTGTGGACCGACGGGCCGCCGTCGGCTCCTGATGGCAGCGCCGCGGCGATCGGGACCGCCGTCCAGGCGTCGTCGGTCGTCACACGAAGCGCGCGGCAATAAGGGTCCGCCGACTGATGCGGGGTGTGGTCATGATGTGCCGGGTCGCAGTGGTCATCGATCGGCGACGAGGAGGCGGCATCGTGGGTGACGGCGGCCTGCTCGTGGTGTTGGCCGTTGTGCGTATGGGAAAAGCACGGACCCAGGTGCAACGACAAGAAGCAGAGCAGGAGGGCGAACACCCACATCATCGACGTCGTCCTGCGACGCGACGTAGCCGAGTTGCCCCTCACAGTTACCGAACCGTAGCAGGGATGATCTTCGAATAGGTCGTTGTGGACGGCTGGACGTCGCAGTTCGCCAGAAATTCACCCGTTCTCGCACTGCCGCTACGTTCGGTGACTGTGACGTGCAGTCCACCTATCTGCCTGCCACTACACCGCCGAGTTGCTCGTCGTCGTGGAGTTGAGTGTCCTTTGCGGTGATCTGGAGCTTGGTCTGTGCGGCCCAGGCGAAAACCATGACCGGGCAGTGATTCCTGGCACTGGTTGGCATCGGTGTTTCTCGGCGATGCTTCTCCGGTCATCACACCGAATGGCCTGGGGCTACTCGTGAACGGCACTCTCACCGAGACCAGGATCTGCGCGTTGGCCACCGCTCGAGGGCTCGACCTCTCGACCGCGAGCTGTGACGTGGATGTCGATATCCAGCACTACGAAGACTGGTCCAATCGCACCCGGACGTCCATCTTCGGTTGCTTCACAGGGCCGTGTGGCCTCGACCCGGCCGCTGCCTGAGGAGTCCGGACTCGGCGCGCTGAAACGCCATTGTCTTGTGGCGCTAAGTCTTTATGCGGGGTCGGGTTGTGGCCTCCAGGTCGAGTTTGGCCTGGAGGTTCTGCCTGGCCGATCAGTGCAGGTGCTGGCGCACTGAGGGGGAGAGAGTGCGCCAGCCACGGGTGCACCATGCCACACATGTCTTCCTGGCAGAAGATGCTCTCGTCGAGACATGGACTCAGGTCATTGCACCATTTGTGCTACTCGGACAAGCGTGATCTGCAAGGTGGCGATGCCGAAGTCGGGCCGTTCAGCTCGATCTGCGACGCGTTGCGTAACGTGCTGGTGTCCATTCAGCACAGCCGGTTGGACAGATGCCGGCAGACATCGCGCGCACGACGGCATCGGTCGAATTCTCGATCTTCGGGCCGGTACCTTGTCCACGACAATCCGCTCCGCGGATGATTTATGGCGCTCTCATCGTCGCGCCTCCAGCCGTCCGGCAAGCTCGGTTCGTCCGGCGGAACGCCACGATTCGAATCCGCGGGAGGCGTACCCCTGGGCCACGCGTGGTCTGCGCTGTTACGCGCTGTTACGCGCGGATCGCTCCCGGCGATCTCTGTTCCGGAGTGCGATGTGGAACCGCTCATGCTCGAAACGGTCGCCCGTGAGGTCGCGCGAGGTGCCACGGCCGAACTCGTGGAATTGGTGCGCCGGAAGTTCGCCACGGACCCCGCGAGGGCATCGGTCCTGTCCGAAGCCGAGGCCAACCCTGACGATTCCGAAGTTCGGCAACGCCTGGAGCAGGAACTGCTCGATGTCATGATCGTGGACAAGAATTTCGCCGGCAGCCTCGCGAAGCTGGTCAACTCCTCGGAGCACGAATCACCAGTCGCCGATCCCGAACCGCTGGAGGCGGCGCCGGGGCCGGTGCGGGGTTTTCTCGGTCTGACCGTGTCCACGGCCAGTGAGCAGACCACGGCAGGCTCGGACTTCTCCATCTTCGTGCTGGTACAGAACCCGTTCGACGTACCGATCGCCATCCACCAGGTGCAGACCCATGTGCCCGTCGATCTTCTGGACGTGAACCGCCTCCGGGCGAAGAACGCCAAACTCGCCGCGTCGGCTCCCCCGTCCGGCGCCGTCTCACAAGTCTGGGACAACTTCCGGCAGCGGAGGCGGATCCGGCGGAACATCCGGGCGTCGCCATCGCTGTCGGCACCGAGTTCGATCCCGAAGTCGCCAAGGACCTGTTCCGCAGTACCGTCGCCGTCCAACGCGACCTGAACCTCACCAACAGCACCGCGTCCTTCTCAGCCATGAGCCTGGTGATGCCGCAGGACGCCTCGAGCGATCAGCTCGACGCAGTCATGCGGCGGATTGTCGCGTACAACCGGGGCGAGATACCGGTGAAACTGCAGCCCGGTGACTCAGTGGTACGGCAATTCGTCCTGCGCACCAGATCCCGCTTGTTCTTCCGGCCACTGAGTCATACCTTCCAGATCCAGGTCAACTACTCCGTCGACGGCGTCGACCACACCGGCACGATCCCGTTCCAGCTCAGCATTCAAGCGGCCATCGGCTCCATCGCCTGGGGAAGCGTCACCGGCGCAACGCTGGGCACGCTGGTGAAGACGCTCGGTTCGGCACCGGAGACGATCACGGCCTGGGGAAGCTTTTCCGCACTGGCGGTATCCCTCATGGCGGCGATCGCGGTCGTGGTCGCGTTCGCCAGAAAGAGTGCGGCCCAGCCGTTGGTCTCGATCGAGGACTTCTGGGGTGGTCTGGTCATCGGCTTCAGCGTCGGCTATCTGGGATTCGACCAGTTCGTGAATCTTCTGCCGGGCGGCAGCTGATCGTTGTCGGTGATCGGGTCCTCCCGATCACCGACAACGGGCGATCGGCCAATGAACCTACCTGGTCTATTGGTCGATCAGAGCAACCTGCTGTGGGACCTGAACCATTTCGGTGATGCTCACTGCCGTCGCCACATGCCTATCCGGTCACCGAAACAGACGGAACCTCGGTGTCGGAGCCAGCTGTCGTGGGCGTGAGAATGCCTCCGGGGGCACAGACAACATCCCCACAAGCTCAGGCGCGGCTTCGCGCTGGAGTTCGTGGGAGGGCGTCACGTCGATGATCCTTTCCGCTACGTGAGTGATCTCCGGCAGCTGGTCTGCCGGGAGCTTGATCGTGATTGTCGCATGTTCGCCGTCGTCGTGGACCATGATGGCGAGCTGGACGGCTTCGAACAGTGCTTGAAGGTACGGTCCCGGCGCCAACGCGATGTTCATCGCGAGGTAGGGCAGTGCGTCGATCAGGGGCAGGTCCTCTGCCGTCATCCCCTTCGGTGTCGCGGCAAGGTCCGCTTCGTCCAGTTCGGTGATCTTGGCCTGGAGCCGCTTCTCTTCGCCTGCCAGGTTGTTGTAGCTACCTCGCAGGGCGGTGGTGAAGGGGTCGTCTGGGTCGCCTTGCTGCGCCTGTTTCAGGATCGATGCCTGCTGTTTGGTGATCTCAGCCAGCTTTCGCTGAATACGGTCCCGTTCGGCCTCGCGTTCCGTAGCCGCGTGATCGTCGACGCCTTCGAGGTCGGCTTCCAGGATCGCCCGGCGGTCAGGGCCGAATACTCGGTCGGCGAAGAACTTGGCCACCGCGTCCAGTACAGAGTCCTCGCGAAGGTAGAGGGCCTTCTCATGGTCTGCGAACCTGTCCGGTCGACCTCGGTTGTTGTTGTTCGGCCTGCAGAGGTAGTACGCCCGGCCATGGCGCGGATCTCCGAACATCCGTCTTCCGCATTCGTGGAACATCCGTCCGCGGAACAGGTATGTCCTGGCTGTGGCCGGGTGCTTGTTCGTGGGTTCGGTGCCGTCTCGCGAGCCCTGGTTGGACTTCCATCCCGCGTTGATCGCGTCGTACATCCACTTCGGGATCAGCGGCTCATGGACAGGCGCTGGCGACCAGACTCACTTGGTGGGGTCGTTGTGCTTGCCCCGGCGTGATCGCGTGGCGCGACGGTTGAAGACCTGGTAGCCGGTGTACTTGGGGTTTCGCAGGATGTCGTACACGCTCGATCTGCCCCAAACACCGCGTGCACGTCGCTTGCCCGGAGGCTCGGGAGGCGGGTACCTGTCCAGGTCCGCGTTCAGCCGGTCGGCGATCGTGTCGCAGCCGAGGCGCTCGTAGTACCGCCACAACGCGAACTGATCGGGTTCCTGTTCGCCAATCGGCGCGGCGGGCCGCTCAGTCCTGGCTATGTGACCCACACCTTCACCCGGCTGGTCGCCGAGGCGGGATTGCCGCTGATCCGGTTGCACGACCTGCGGCACGGCGCGGCCAGCCTGTCGCTGGCCGCGGGCAACGACGACCTCAAGGTCGTGCAGGCCATGCTCGGGCACTCCAGCATCGTGCTCACCGCCGACACCTACACCAGCGTCCTGCCCTGCCTGGCTCATAGCGCCGCGGAAGCAACGGCGGAGCTGGTACTGGAAGCGGCCCGTAAAGCTGCGACCTCACTGCGAGGCCAGGCAGGCAAGAAACTTCCCCGGCGACGGAAAGGAAGCCGGAGCCGAGGCAAGAAGGCCAAGAAATAAAGGGGGTGGCGGGTACGGCCTCATTCGGCCTCACGCCGGTCCCATCCAAGATCGAAGCCCACCGGCAAGATCCTCTTTACGGAGAATTCCTGCAGGTGGGCTTCGATTCGGAACTGTGCGCCATCAGGGACTCGAACCCCGAACCCGCTGGTTAAGAGCCTGGTGTCGGACTGTTTCAGAACTCTCGGGCGCGTCTCGGGCTCGCGGATGCCGAGTTCTGTCGTTTGGTCGATGCCTCTTTTCGGAGTGGTAAGAGCAGGGCACCGTGGTCGGGCGGTCGGCGGTGAGCCTGATGCTGGTGATCGGTCGGTGGTCGTGATCAGCCGCAGTGGTCGAGCCAGTCGTCGGTGTCGCGATGTCGGTTGAGCCCGACTGCGTCGAACTCGTCGTGATGGTTGCCTTTGTCGACTCCGAGGCGTCGGAGCGCTTGGGAGATCGGGCTGCCGTCTGGTGGGGCCGGCTGGTTCTCGGCGAGGTGGAGCGGGCCGAGGGCAACGTGCCCGCCGTCCCATACTTGTGCGTTCTGCGAGCCTGCCCCTCCGAAGTACTCGGCCTCGATGTAGGCAACAGGGCCGTTCTTCGAACAACCTGCCAGCTTGCGGTCGAATCCTGCGGGCATCTTCCAGAACTCGCTGGGCCGGGGTGCGTCGGTGATGGTGACCGCGTCGAAGAACGCATCGGTCACGGGGAGCAGTGACAGGTGTTGCCCGAGCTGCACGATATGCGCTTCGTCGACGGCGCAGACAAGTTTGCTCAGCAGAGGATGGGTGGCGACGACGGCTTGCAGGTGGTACCCCATGCCCGCATTCTTACCCGGTCGCCGGCCTTGCTAGGGGGTCTGACGCGACGTGTTGGAGGCCAAATGGAGCATTGATCCGATGGCGCGTGATTGTTGTCTTACTCACAGCGAGGTCTGCTAACGCGTCCGAATGTCCATTTCGACCGTCTTTGTCATGGCGTGAACGTGCACGTGGGCGGATGAAAGCGTCCATTTGGATCAGTGTCAGACCTGGATCCATGTTGATGATTTACGAGAGCGCTTCCTACCTTGTTTTGACTGGACTAATCGGTGTTGATACTTATTCATCCGATCATTGCGAGGGAGTGCCTACCTGCCGGTTGAGAGCGGGACGTTCTTCTTGCTTCGGTGTGGGACTTTGGGGAGGAAGTCGTGCGCTCTGCTCGGCGTGCCTTGGGTGCGGTGGCTTTGGCGCTGACGTTCGTCGTTGGCGCTTCCGGGGTGTCGGTGGCTGCGGAGCCCGGCGCGGTGTCGGGTGAGGCGCCTGCGGTGGTCGCGGCGTTGGCCGCGGCGGAGAATTCCGGCAAATCCGTGGTGGTGCCTGAGGAAACCACCGAGTACGCCGAGGTTTTCGCCAATCCGGATGGCACGGTGACCCGCCGGGAGAGCTTCGATCCTCAACGGGTGCGGCGCGGTGACGCGTGGGTTCCGGTCGACCTTACGCTGGTCGCGCGCCCTGACGGCACCATCGGCCCGAAGGCGGCGGTCGTCGATGTGCGCGTCGCCGATGGCGGCGAGGGCGAGCTACTGGCCACCGCGGCCAAGAACGGCAGCGAGATCGGTATCGGATGGGAAGGACCCCTGCCCGCTCCGAAGCTGAACGGCTCTGTCGCCACGTACGCCGAGGTGTTGCCCGGGGTCGATTTGACCGTGACTGCGACGGCGAAGGGCTTTAGCCAGCTGTTGGTGGTGAAAACGCCCGAAGCGGCGGCGAACCCGCGGTTGAAGGCGATTTCTTTCCGTAATCACGCGCGCGGGGTGACGCCGCGGAAGACGAGCACCGGTGGGATCGAGGCGGTCGACAGCGCCGGGCGGACGGTGTTCGGTGGGGATGCGTCGAAGATGTGGGACTCCAGTGGCGGGGGAGCGGCGGTCACGGCTCGGTCGAGCGCGGCCGTGAGTCCGGTTCCGGGTAAGTCCGCGGTGGCGACTATGGATGTCGAGGTCACGAGGGACGCGACGATCATCCGGCCTGATGCCGAGTTTCTGAGTGATCCGGCGAGGGTGTATCCGGTCGTCATCGATCCGGAGTACTGGTGGGCCGGTGGGAAGCAGAATCACGCTGTGGTGCAGAGCGCCTGGCCGAACGAGCACAACTTCAACCGCACTGACGGCGATCTCGGTGACCTGAAGGCGGGCTATCAGAGCGGTTACGTCTCGCGGTCGTACTTCAATTTCGACGTTTCGGCGATGCGTGGCAAGGTGATCCATCGTGCGAAGGTCCGTCCTCGAGTGGTCCACTCGTGGTCCTGTAATGGCGGGGCGACGGAGCTGCGCCTGGCCAGTGGCTTGGATTGGGGCACGACCTGGGCGAATCAGCCGAGCTTCGGCGCCAGCCTTGGCGGCATCACCAAGTCCAACAACGCCAGGTACTGCCCGACTGACGGTGCTGCCGAGGTCGCGATCGACAGCACAATGCGGGATGCCGCGAACGGCGGCTGGACCAACATGGTCTTCCTGCTCAAAGCGGCGAACGAGGGTGCGGAAAATGACTGGCGCCGGTTCGCGTTGGATCCGGTGCTCGAGGTGGTCTACAACTCGATTCCGGGCAAGCCGGGGGAACTTGGCATGGAAGGCGGCCAGATCCCGTGCGCTTCCGGTGACGCGCGGCCGTTCGTGTTCACGCCGACGCCGCGACTGCGCGGGCGGGTAGCCGATCCGGACGGTGGCATGCTCACCGCGCGTTTCTCGTTGCACAAGGGAAAGCTCGGGGCCAGCAGTGAGATCTGGTGGACCACGATCGGGAACGTCCCGTCCGGCTCGTTCGCGGAAGTGACAGTTCCAGCAGGGAAGATCACTGACGAGGGCGTCTACAACTGGTCGATGTACGCTAGTGATGGTGGCAGTTCGTCCGTGTGGGTGGGGAACTGTGAGTTCGCGGTCGACAAGACCCCACCTGGGGTGCCGGTGGTCACGTCGGAGGACTATCCCGGAGGCGGTAGCACCCAGGCAGGTGGGATCGGCCAGACCGGAGCCTTCACGATCTCCGCCAACGGCACAGCCGACGTGCAGCGCTTCCTGTGGTCGGTCACCGATCAAGAGAACGACGACCCGAAAACCCCGGTCACTGCGGACAAACTGGGTGGATCCGGAGTCTTTCGCTGGACTCCCACAACCGACGGGCCGCAGACGGTGTTCGCCCGGTCGGTCGACCGTGCGGGAAACCTCTCGCCAATCATTAAGTACCCGGTCTATGTCCGTGCCGGCGACCCACTCACGGGAAACCTGAACGGACACTGGAAGCTGGACGGCGACCTCGCTGACGCCAGCGGCAACGGGCGGACGCTGGCGGACGTGGGCGGCGTCGACACCACGGCGGATGGCTATCTCGGCAAGTCCGCTGTTCTCGGTTCGGGCAAACGCCTGCATCACGCCGGTCCTGTGGTCGACACCTCGAAGAGTTTCTCGGTGTCGGCGTGGGTCCGGCTGGACCAGGTCGGTGGCTGGCCCGCGGCGGTCTCCGAAGACGGGAAGCGAACCAGCGCGTTCCAGCTACAGGCGTCGCCGGACGGCAAGTGGTCGCTGGCCATGTTCAGTTCCGATGTGGATGGTGGCGGTGCGACGCACGCACGCGCGTTGTCGTCGACAGCGGTGCAGACAGGCGTGTGGACGCACCTGACCGGAGTGTACGACCAGGGCGCGGGCAAGCTGCGGATCTATGTCAACGGTGCGCTGAGTGGAGAGATCGCCTACACCAGCACGTGGGCTGGGACCGGTGATCTCGAGATCGGCGCAGCGTTGTGGAACGGCGCGACGGTCGACTACTTCCCCGGAGCCGTGGACGACGTTCGTCTCTATCAACGTGTTCTGGTGTCGAGCGAGGCCGCGGCGTTGGCGAACCAGGCCGTCCTTCGTGCGCACTACCCCCTGGCCGAAGGAACCGGGGCCGTCACCAAGGAAGCGTTGAGCGGCCAGGAAGCGAAGTTCAGCGGGACGGCGAGCTGGACCGAGGCCGACGGCTATCCGGCCGCACGGTTCACCGGGGGCTACGGCACCGAGTCCGGCGCGGTCACCGGGCCGAGGCCCACCTTGCGGACCGACCGGTCGTACACCGTGTCGGCTTGGGTGCGCCTGGACGAAGCTGATGGCGCTCCACGTACCGCGGTCAGCCTGCGCGACACCAAGTTCTCACCGTTCATGTTGCAGTACCGGTCGGAGATCAAGAAGTGGAACTTCCTGGTCTCCCTGGGGGCCGACCGTGAGGGTGGCTGGTGGATTCCCGCTGAGGACGAAGTGTCGGCGCAGCAGTGGGTGCATCTGACCGGGGTTTATGACCTCGCGACGAAGGAAGCCCGGATTTACCTCAACGGCCGGTTCGCCGGCCGGCTCGGTGGTGTGACCGGGTGGAACGGCACCGGTGAGCTGATGATCGGCGGCGGCGTGTGGGTCGGTCGGGACGTCGACCCGTTCCGCGGCGCTGTCCGTGACGTGCGTGTGTACTCCGGCGCGTTGAGCGACCGCGAGATCAGCCAGCTCCCGGCACAGGGATAACGGCAACCCCCAGAACTCATTCCTTCTTTCCTGATCTTTCCGGGAGCCAGGTTTGTCCAGAGGACGTTTTGCGGTCGCGATCGCCTTCGTGTTGTCAGTGGTCATGGTCGCCACCACGACGCAGGCGCTGCCTGCGGCCGCCGCTGATCCGAGCTTCGTCCAGTTGCCCTCGCTGCAACAGGAGAAGTCCGTGCCCGGCAAGCCGGTTCCGGCCCGGCCGATACCGGCGAACGAGGTCGACGCGGCGGCGAAGACACCAGCCGAGCCGAGGTGGCCCGGAGCGGCATCCGCGGATGTCGAACTCTCGAATGGAGCGACGGCACGGTCGGCGAAACCGTCCGCCGCTTTCCAGCGCGCCGGGACGCTGCCGGTGTCGGTCGCCGTCGAGGCGCCGGCCGTCGAAGCCAGAGGTGCTGCAGCCGCGCCGGTGAAGGTCAAGGTTCAGACCTATGACCAGGCCCTGGCCGGGAAGGCCGGGGTCACGGGTTTGGTCGTGGCCGTGGACGATGCCGGCGGCGCCGCGGGCAAGGCGATGTCGGTGCAGGTCGACTATCGCGATTTCGCCAACGCTTTCGGCGGTGACTACGGCTCCCGCCTCAAGCTCGCCGTCTTGCCTGAATGCGCCATCACCACACCGGACAAACCGGAATGCCGTTCCGGGCAGCCGTTGAAGACGGACAACAACACCAAGGCGCGCACCCTCACCGGGAAGATCACCCTGCCCAGCAAGGAGAAAGACCAGGCCGGGGCATCGAGGATGGTCCTTGCCGCGACCGCCGCCCCCTCCGGTGCCGGTGGGTCGTTCGAGGCGACCGGGTTGTCGCCTGCCGGGCAATGGTCGGCCGGTGGCTCCAGCGGTGACTTCACCTACTCTGTCCCGCTCCGGGTCCCGCCGCCGACCGCGGGTGTCGCGCCGAAGCTCGGACTCGGGTATTCCTCGGGCACGATCGACGGCCGGACGAGCGCCACCAACAACCAGGCCGCCGCCCCGGGTGATGGGTGGGAGCTTTCCGCCGGCGGGTTCATCGAGCGGCGTTACAAGGCTTGCGCTGATGATCTCGGTGGCATTCAGGGGGATCGGAAGACCGGTGACCTGTGCTGGGCCACGGACAACGCGATCATGCATCTCAACGGCGTGTCGGCCGAGCTTGTCAAGGACGAGAAGACCGGTGCGTGGCGGCCCAAGAACGATGACGGATCGCGGATCGAACGATTGACCGGTGCGACCAACGGGGACGACGATGGTGAACACTGGAAGGTCACCAGCAGCAACGGCACCCAGTACTTCCTCGGCCTCAACCGGCTTCCCGGCTGGACAGAGGGCAAACCCGAGACCGGCTCGGCGTTCACGGTTCCGGTCTTCGGCAACAACGCGGGTGAACCCTGCGCGAAAGCCGCCTTCGGTGACTCCTGGTGCCAGCAGGCGTACCGGTGGAACCTCGACTACGTCGTCGATCCCAACGGCAACGCGACCACCTACTACTACGACCGTGAAACGAACTTCTACGGCCGGGACCAGTCCGCGGACAAGCAGACCTCCTATGTCGCGGCCGGTTTCGTCCGCCGTATCGAATACGGTCTGCGGGCGGGTGCGCTGTTCGCCCCGGCACCGTCGCGGGTGTGGTTCGACACCGCGGAACGGTGTCTGCCGACCAGCACGTTCGCGTGCAACCCCGATCAGCTGACCAAGGACACCGCGAAGTCCTGGCCTGATGTGCCTTTCGACCGGATCTGCAAGCCGGGCGAGAAATGCGACGGGCGCACCTCGCCCGCGTTCTTCAGCCGTAAGCGGCTGGTGAAGGTGCTGACCCAGATCCGCCGCGACGACGTCACTGGCCCGGCGCAGTGGCGTGACGTGGACGCGTGGACGTTGCGGCACCAGTTCCCCGACACCGGTGACGGGCTGTCTCCGGCGTTGTGGCTGGCGGGGATCACGCACACCGGTCTGGCCGGAGGCACGGCCGTGTTGCCGGAGATGGTGTTCCACGGCCGATCGATGCCGAACCGGGTGGAAGCCAACGACGGGCTGCCGCCGATCACCCGTTACCGCATCGAACGAGTCCAGAACGAAGCCGGTGGCATCACGGAGGTCAAGTACTCCGACCGCGAATGTGTGACCGGTTCGGCGATGCCCGCCAACCCGGAAACGAACACCATGCGGTGCTTCCCCAGCTGGTGGCTCCCCGAATTCGGCTATGAAGCCGTACTCGGCTGGTTCCACAAGTACGTCGTCACCGCGGTGACGGAAGACGACCGGACCGGCGGCTCGGAACTGAAGAAGACCGAGTACCAGTACCAGGGCGGCGCCGCCTGGCACTTCGACGATGCCGAATTCACCGAGATGAAGCACCGCACCTGGTCCCAATGGCGTGGCTTCGGTGAAGTCCGCACCATCGCCGGGGAGCCGGGAAAGACGCAAACCGTCACGGCCGAGCGATTCCTGCGCGGCATGGACGGCGATCGCCTGCCGGATGGCAAGAAGCGCACGGTCGAGGTCGCCGACTCGGAGGGAGGCAAGGTAACCGACTCCGAAGCACTCGCCGGGTTCAGCCTGGAAAGCCTCTCCTACGACGGCGACAAGATCGTGTCGGCATCCGTCAAGGAACCATGGCTCCGCGGCCCGACCGCGACCGCGGGCGAGGACAAGGCGTTCATGACCAACATCGCCACCGTCCGGGGGCGGACGTTGCTCGGTGATGGTTCGTGGCGGCGCACCAAGGTGACCAACTCTTTCGACGACCACGGGAACGTCATCCAGGTCGAGGACGCCGGAGACACCGGCGTCACCGGCGATGAAACCTGCTCTCGAACGACCTATGTCGCCAACAAGGATGCCTGGATCCTGACCAGGCCCTCGACCGTTCGCACCGTCGCCCTGCCCTGCGCGGCAGGAGAGGGCGCGCCCAAGGACGTCGTCGCCCACGTCCGCTCGAGTTATGACGGCCAGGCGTTCGAGGCGATTCCGGCAAAGGGCAACCTGACCGCCACCGAAAGGTGGACCGGCACGGGCTGGCAGCTGACGCAGGGCACCACCTACGACGCGCTGGGCCGCCCGGTCGAGGTGGTGAACGCTCAGGGCCACAAGGTCACCACGACCTACAGCCCCGGTCCCGAATTCGGGGTCCGGACAGTGACCAAAAAGGATCCGCTCGGCTTCACCTCGGTCACCACCATGGACCCTGCGTGGGCTCTCACCACGACCGACGTCGGCATCAGCGGTGAGCGGGCCGACATCGACTACGACCCGCTCGGTCGTGTCGTCCGGACCTGGGCCCCGGGACGGTCCAAGGTGGACGGACGAACGCCGAGCAGCGAGTTCGACTACGAATACCGGACCGACGGGCCGACCGTCGTCACCACTCGAGTTCTTCGGGAGGATGGCAAGTACACGACCTCGTACACGCTCTACGACGGACTGCTGCGCGAGCGGCAAGCCCAGTTGTCGGCTGTCGCCGGCGGCCGCGTCCTGACTGACTGGTTCTACGATTCCCGCGGTCTCAAGCACAAGGTCAATGGCGCCTACTACAACGAGAAGGAGCCCGAGAAAGCTCTCCTCGGCGTACTCGACAACGCGGTGCCGAACCAGACGCGCACCGTGTTCGACGCGCTCCAGCGCGAAACCGAGGTGGCCTACCACAAACTCGGTGTCAAGCAGTGGCAGACCTCGTCGTCGTACGAAGCCGATCGAGTCACGGTCATTCCGCCCGAGGGCGGTACCACGACGACGGTGATCCGCGACGTGCACGGCCGCGCGGTCGAAAAGCGCCAGCATCACGGGCGGCAGGCGACCAGCGATTACGACTCCACCAAGTACGTCCATGACGTTCGTGGCCTGACGACGTCGGTCACCGGCCCGGACGGCGCTCAGTGGAGCTACGAGCACGACCAGCTCGGCCGTCGGGTCGCCGACCACGATCCGGACCGCGGGACGACCCGCTACACCTACACCGCACTCGACCAGCTGGAAACCGTCACCGATTCACGCGGTGCGGTGACCCGCTCCGAGTACGACCTGCTCGGCCGCAAGGTCGCGAGCTATGAGACACGGGCACCGGGCCAAGCAGAGGTCAAGACGGCGACATGGAGCTACGACGGCCTGAAGAAGGGGCTCGTCGACTCGTCGACCAGGTGGATCGACGGCAAGGCCTACACCAAGCAGGTCGGCGCGTACGACTCGGCGAACCGGCCGACGATGACCAAGGTCGTCATCCCGGAAGGCGAAGGAAAACTCACCGGTACCTATACCTTCAGGACTTCCTACGAGCCGAACACCGGACGGGTCGCGACTCAGACCCAGCCCGCGGCAGGCGGACTCGACGCGGAGATCATCAACCACCGGTACAACGAACTGGGGCTTCCGACCGAGACCTTCGGTATCGACACCTATGTGCCGGAGCACCTCTACTCCAAGTACGGCGAGACGCTGCGGCTCACCATGGGCTCCGGCGCCAAGACGGTCTACACCTCGATGTTCTACGAGGAGGGCACCCGGCGGCTCGCCGGTGTCGACGTCCAGCGCAACCTCGAAGGCGGCACCTACCTCGCCAAGCGGAGCTACGGCTACGACCCTTCGGGCAACGTCACCAAGATCGCCGACACCCCGCCCGGGGCCGTGGGCGATACCCAGTGTTTCGCCTACGACTATCTCAAGCGCATGACCAGTGCCTTCACTCCGAAGAGCGGGGACTGCGCGGTCCAGCCATCGCTCGCCGCCATGGGGGGTGCCGCGCCGTACTGGCACGAGTATGTCTACGACAAGGCGGGTAACCGGACTTCCGACGTCGACCACCGGCTCGATGGCGACGTCACCCGCACGTATGCCTACGGCGGCCAGAACGGAACTCAGCCCCACACCCTGCGATCGGTGACGCAAACCGGCCCTCAGGGGACGTCGAAGGACGAGTTCGGCTACGACACGACCGGCAACATGACGACCCGGAACATCTCCGGGTCGACACAGAAACTGGACTGGGACCCGCTCGGCCGCACCGAGAAGGTCACCGAGGCGGACGGCCGTACGTCGACCTACCTTTACGACGCCGACGGCGGGCGGTTGATCAAACGCGAGCCAGGAAGCACCACGCTCTATCTCGACGGGATGGAGCTGGTGCTCAAACCCGCCACCCAGGAGTTGACCGGTCGCCGGTACTACGACCACGGCGGCTCCGCCGTCGCGGTCAGGACCTCCGGTGCGGGCGGCGGGTTGTCCTGGCTGCTCGGGGACCATCAGGGCACCGCGGCCATGAGCGTCAATGCGAGCACTCTCGCGGTCAGTCAGCGGCGGCAAGACGCCTTCGGCAATCCGCGTGGTGAGGAACCGAAGACCTGGCCGGACGACAAGGGCTTCGTCGGCGGGACGAAGGACGAATCCGGGCTCACCAACCTCGGCGCACGCCAGTACGACCCCGAGACCGGCCGGTTCATCTCCCCGGACCCGGTGCTCGACACCGACGACCCGCAGCAGATGAACGGCTACGCCTACGCCAACAACGCACCGGCGACCAACTCCGACCCGAGCGGCCTCTACTGGAAGACCGTCAAGGTCGCCAAACAGACCGCGCATATCGGATTCGCCTGGAAGATGTTCTTCCTCGGCCTTTTCTTCCCCATGTTGATGCTGGTCTCATTCGTCTACTGGGTGGTGCAGACCTTCGTCTACCGGGTCTGGATCGACTCGCCTTGGTCGATGATGCTCAACAGCGGTGGCGGCGGCGGAAGCCAGAAGGAACAAGCGGTCAAAGACGCCGGGTTGAGTCAGGCGGAGTACGAGGAGGCGAAGAAGGCCGCCGCGGACAAGCGGGGCTGGATGGATATCGCGATCCAGGCGGGTGGCGACATCCTGCAGGAGATCGTGGGTGTCAAGGGGATCGTCGACCACTGCATCAAGGATTTCAGTCTGTTGCAGTGCGGCCTGGAAGTTCTGACCGCGCTGCCGTGGGGAAAGATCCTCAAAGGCGGGAAGATCGTCGACAAGATCGTCAACGCGTTCCAGGACACCTTGGCGTGGATCCGGAAGCGAGACAAGGCCCAGGCTGATCTGCGGCGGGTGCAAGAGGCCGAGGAGCGGTTGTCCAAGACGACGTGCAACAGCTTCGTGCCGGGCACTCTGGTCGTGATGGCGGACGGCAGTCGTCGCCCGATCGAGCAGCTGAAACTCGACGATCAAGTCTTGGCGACCGATCCCGAGACCGGTAAAACCACGGCCCGGAAGGTTGTTGCGACGATCATCGGGCAGGGCCAGAAACGCCTGGTCGAGATCAGTGTCGCCGGTGGCGCGCCGATCGTGGCCACCGACGAACACCCCTTCTGGCTCCCCGAGCAGCGCCGATGGGTACCGGCGAAGGAGCTTGTGTCGGGTTCGCAGCTGCAGACCAGCACCGGCACCTCGGTGCAGGTCACCGCCACCCGGGTCTGGGACGCGCCCGCACGGGTCCACAACCTCACCATCAACACCGACCACACGTACTACGTCGCAGCAGGGGGCGCTGCGCTGTTCGTCCACAACGCCAATGAAGCCGACGTGTGCCGTCTGACTATGGGGCCCGGTCCCTACGCCAAGGAGGGCGTGGCTCTGGAGAACGGCAATATCAACGGACCCGGTGTGCAAAACCTGGTCAATGAGGCCGGCAACCGAAACGGATGTCACACTTGTGGCGCGAGTACGCCGGGCACAAAGAAGGGTAACTGGGTACGTGATCACCAACCGCCCACGCAGGCCGTGCCGAAGGGGACGCAGCACACGGCCTATCCTCAGTGCGTGACCTGCATGAGACAGCAGGGCGGGATCGTACGTCAGTTGGGAGACGATCGTTATGACTTCTGAGGAAACTGAACTCGACAACCTGGACGCCGAGATCTATGGAGGTGGGTTCATCACGTTCTTCCAGCATGGGTTGCTGGTATTCGAGGACGTGTCCAGTCGAGCTGGTCATGATTCCTGGGATGCCGCCAATGAGCCGTTTCACCTAGATGATGATTCGCTCTATGTGGCAGTGCAGGCTGATGTCGACGGTCCGGTTCGCGTGGATATTTATCATGACTATATCCCCGAATTCGCCGCTTCTGAGCTGGTGCGGAAGTTTGAAGGGGTCCTGAATGTGCCATCAATGGAAGTCAAGGCGCATGACTCTGACGACATCGCATGTTTGCGCGTGCAGCTAACCGGAAGATCCCGGCGGGTCGAGGTGTTCGTCAACGACAGCGATTGGGTTGATCGAGTGATTCTCGTCCTGCGTGAACCCGCCAGCTGATCCAAATATGCAATTTGATGCCTCTGCTGGCGTGGATTCGGAAGCGGGATAAGGCGCAGGCGGATCTGCGGCGGGTGCACGAGGCTGAGGAGCGGTTGTCGAAGACGACCGGGTGTAACAGTTTCGTGCCGGGTACGCTGGTGGTGATGGCGGATGGCAGCCGTCGTCCGATCGAGCAGTTGAAGCTCGATGATCAGGTGCAGGCGACGGATCCGGAGACGGGTAAGACCACAGCCCGGAAGGTTGTGGCGACGATCATCGGGCAGGGTCAGAAACGCCTGGTCGAGATCAGTGTCACCGGTGGTGAGCCGATCGTGGCCACCGACGGTCACCCCTTCTGGCTCCCCGAGCAGCGCAAATGGGTGCCGGGCGAAGGAGCTTGTGTCGGGTTCAAGGCTGCAGACCAGCACCGGCACCTCGGTGCAGGTCACCGCCACCCGGCTCTGGGACGCGCCCGCTCGTGTCCACAACCTCACCATCAACACCGACCACACGTACCATGTACTCGCCGGAGACACTCCGGTCCTCGTTCACAACGAGGGTGGTGGAGGGCTAACGCCTGAACAAGAGAAGTCGATTCGTTCGCTTCAAGCTAGGAGTGCAGAGCATCAAGCGAAGCTAGACGCCTGCCGCGCTAATCCTGACGCTTTCGACAACAAGGGAATCCTGAAGAATGCGCCTACGTCAGAGATTCGCCAGTGAATCATTGACGGCCGCATTTCCTACCTTGAAAAAGAAATTAAAGCATTCGATGGTCAGATTGCTAGAATCAAGGGTTCCGTTCCCGGTATCGGAGGTCACTGCTGATGTTTGAAGACCCGCTCCGGGTGTCCATCGACGAGCTCCGAAAGGTTTTTGACCTGCTGCTCCGCCATGTGGGCGATCAGGCGGGCAGTGCTCTCAATGTGGGGCATGACTACTTTTGGTCGGTTCCTCCCGATGAGTTGAACAACGTGTACGAGCAACCGAGTGAGCTCACTGTCGGTCAAGTCTCAGAGTCTTGGGCGAACCTCGTCGAAATGCTCGAAGATGACTCCAAAGTAGTTGGCTACGGTCTGGTCTGGCTGTCCGATGTTCTCCGAACAATTGGTGTGGAGCGGATCGAATAGCGGGTTGTCGCAACGATTTACTTGGCAGGCGCGAAAGCGGCCGATGGTGATGTCGCCCGTACCTAATTGGATGTTGAAGGTGGAAGATCGCCATGTTGTCGAGCAGCCGTTCTGCTGGAGTATCGACTTACCTGATCTGACTGCTGGTGAGGCATCGCAGGTGGTTTCGGCCATCAAGGGTGTAGGGTTGGCTTCTGATCCATTACTTGTCGACCCGGCTATCTTCCTGACCCTGCATCTAGATCGTGGATCAGTGGAAACTCTTTTGGCTGGATTGGCTGCGGGTCCTGCCAATGCGGTTAGCGACAGTCTGAAGGAATCGTTTGAAGAGTGGTTGGCTTGGCGCGGCGTGAACCCGGTCAGTGAGGGCGAATAGTTCGGCTGGGTGGTAGAGGCCGTGGTCGCGAGGTGGGCCGGATATGCACCTTTGAGCTCGCCAAGGTATGCGTCGGCGTGGATTCGCAAGCGGGATGGTCTCTGGCGTGCGCGGGAAACCAAAGAGCGGTTGTCGAGGGCGACCGGCTATAACAGCTTCAGGTGGGTGCCAGAAGGGTGGGGTGCGTACTTCCTTCGTGGCAAGGCCAAGCTAGTGAGGTTCCCCCCCCCCAAAAAAAACCGTGGAGGCATGGACTTAGAGGATCATGAGTTGTGCCTGAGAAGCGAAGGAAGTTCGATGCGGAGTTCCGTGAGGGAGCGGTCCGGATCGT
>NZ_JBWKEC010000036.1:34215-82861 GCF_056435645.1 Amycolatopsis sp. NPDC043889 | reverse complement strand
CTGCGGGTGGCGCGGCCGATGTCGAGGGGTTCGCTTTCGGTGCCGAGGACGGCGGGGATGATTTTGGCGTCGCAGGCGAGCATGCGGGCGTGGCGGGCGGTGATCTGGGAGACCTCGTCCACGCAGGCGGATCCCAGTCCGGAGGTCAGGGTCTCCAGGGGGATGGTGACCACCACCGTCGTCCGATCCCCGGACAGCGTGGGAGCCTTGTCGTTGGTCATGGCGTAGTGGATGGCGTCGAACAAGGCGTCGCCGTGGCGTTCGCCGGGGGTGCGGGGGTCGCGGTTGCCGTCTTCGTCGATGGGTCTTCGTTGTCCCCAGGTTTCGAACAACGCGTTGGCGCGGGCGCCGAATTCGGGGTCCAGGAGGCCGTTGAGCCGCCACCAGCCGTCGTCGCGTTTCCGGAGATGGACCTCACGCGACGGCGGCTTCAGGTCTTCGTCTTTGGGCTCGTTGCCGTCGGGATCCAGGTGCGCCAAGAGTTCGGCGCCGCCGTTGACGATCTGCTGCGGCCCGGCGTGGCGGGCCAGGTCCACCAGGATCTGTTCCGCGCCGGATCGGTCTTCGGCGGATACGTCGGCGGGGATTTTCTTCAGTACCGCCAGGAGTGGGTCGAGTTGCTGGTGCCCGAGGTCCCCGTCGGCCGCGGCGGCTCCGGCGATGGGGGCGAAAGCGGGGGCGGGGGTGCCGTCCAGGTTCCGGCTTTCGTTCACCGCCAGCGCGCGGGCCACGGTGTCGCGAGCTTCTTTCGGGCTGATCCGGGCGGTCTCGGCGAACCAGCCCGCGGTCGAACCGTGCCCGAACAACTCCATCGGACCGCGGGACTCGATCTCGGCCAGGAACTGCCCGACCTCGGCCAAAGCCTGTCGTGCCACCGACAACCGCTCGACCACGCCGTGCGCGAGCTCGCGCGCACCGGCACGCCACAGCTCCTGCGGCGGTTCGAGGATTCGTTGGCTGGACACCCCGCAAGAATACCAGCGTTCGAACAGGTGTGCGAATATGAAAAGCGCTTCGGAATTTGTTTCGCATTCTGGCGAAGGCGGGGATTTCGACCTGAGTGGGTCATAAGACAAACGAGGCAGGTCGCAAAGTCACCTTCGCAAAGTTAAATCTTGCGAAGGTCTACTTGCCGACGTGCCCCTTGGTGACCACCCGCCGCGTCCGACACATCCGCCTTGCCCTCAATGACTTGCGGGAGATCGAAAGACCTCAGACGAGGTCCGATGTGGACAGAGCTCACAGCTCCCGAAGCAGATATCGCTGCAGCTTCCCGCTCGCATTGCGCGGCAATGCCTCGATGAACCGCACCCGCCGCGGATACTTGTACGGCGCCGCGGTCGCCTTGGCGTGGTCCTGCAATGCCCGCACCAGATCCACGCCCGGCTCGATACCGGGCCGGGGAACGACGAACGCCGTCACGACCGAGCCGCGATCGGGATCCGGCGTGCCGATCACGGCGCATTCGTCCACGTCCGGATGGGTGAGCAGGACCTCCTCGACCTCGGGGGCGGCGATGTTGTACCCCGACGAGATGATCATGTCGTCGCTGCGCGCGACGAACCGGAAGTAGCCGTCGGTGTCGCGGACGTAGGTGTCGCCGGTGAGGTTCCAGCCGCCGCGGACGTAGTTCTGCTGGCGCGGGTCTTCGAGGTAGCGGCAACCGGTGGGCCCTCGAACCGCCAGGAAACCGGGAGTGCCGTCGGGAACGGGCGAACCGTCGGCATCGAGAACGGCCGCTTGGTAGCCGGGCACGACTTTGCCGGTGGCGCCGGGACGCGCGTCGCCGTCGGCGGAGGAGATGAACACGTGCAGCATCTCGGTGCTGCCGAGCCCGTCGATGAGCGGCCGTCCGACGATCTCCCGGTACTGCTCGGCCACGGGAGCGGGAAGCGACTCGCCCGCCGAGACGGCCCGGCGTACTCCGGTCAGCAACTGGCCCTCGCCTGCGTTCAGAATCGCCCGGTACGCGGTCGGGGCGGTGAAGAGAACGGTGACGTTCTTCGTGGCGACGATGGCGGCGAGTTCCGCCGGGGTGGCGCGCTCGACGAGCAGTGTCGCCGCGCCCGCGCGCAGAGGGAAGACCAGCAGGCCGCCGAGGCCGAAGGTGAAGGCCAGCGGCGGTGTACCGCAGAAGAGGTCGTCGGACGTCGGGCGTACGACGTGGCGGGAGAAGGTGTCGGCGATCGCGAGCAGGTCGCGATGGAAATGCATCGTCGCCTTCGGGGATCCTGTCGTGCCGGAGGTGAAGGCCAGCAGGGCGACGTCGTCGGCCGCGGTCGGGACATCGGCGAACGTCACCGGATGCCGTTCCGCGCGGGCCGCGAGTTCGGTTCCGTAGGACACGACGGGGAGATCGGGCGGGAGTTCGTCCAGCAGTCGTTCGTCGCAGACCGCGACCGCGGGTTTCGCGCGGCCGGCGATCTTGTCGAGTTCGGTGCGCCGCAGCATCGGCATGGTAGTGACGGCCACCGCGCCCGCTTTGAGCACGGCCAGCCATGCCGTCGCGAGCCAGGGTGTGTTGGTGCCCCGCAACAGCACCCGGTCTCCGGGAACGACCCCGAACTCGGTGACCAGGACGTGGGCGACGCGGTTGGCGCGGGCCAGGACTTCGCCGTATGTCCACGTTTCGGCGGGGGAGAGCAGGCATGGCCTGTCGTGGCCGAGGCGCGCGGCGGTGTCGTCGAGCAGCCCGGTCGCGGCGTTCAGTCTGTCCGGGTACCGGAGTTCCGGCAGGTCGAACACGAACTCCGGCCACTGATCGGCGGGCGGCAGCCGGTCACGGCAGAACGGGTCGACGTGCGCGCTGGGAGAAAGCCTCATCGTCGCCGCTCCTCGGTCCGGCCGTGCCCCCTTCCGCGAAGGTAGCACTTGTTACGACCGTCGAGAAGACGCGATGAACGTCAGGGGACGAGCTCGGCCACGGCTCGGTGCAAAGTGGTGCGCACGGTCGCGGCGTCGTCGAGGTTCCCGCCGTGAAGCGCGCCGTCGCGGAGGAGGACGAGGGTGCGGGCGGCGTGCTCGGGATCGGCATGACCCGCGTCGCGCGCCAAGTCGCGAAGCACGCCGAAGAACCAGTCCCGGTGGTCGTCGATGACCTGGCGCACCTGGTGCGCGGGATCGGGGTACTCGGCCGCGGCGTTGAGGAACTGGCAGCCGCGGAAGTCGTCGTCGAGCGTCCGGTCGCCGACGATGCCCAGTGCGGCGAGCAGTGCTTCGCGAGCGGGCTTCCCTTGCGTGACCGCGTCGACGCCCGCGCGGATCCGCTCGCTCGTAGTGCTCAGGTAGGCGGCGACGAGGTCGTCCTTGGTGGGGTAGTGGCGGTAGAACGTCGCCCTGGTCACGGCCGCTTCGGAGACCAGGCGCTCCACGCCGACGGCATGGATGCCCTCGGCGTAGAAGAGTCGCGACGCTGTCTCGAGCAGCCGGATCTTCGGGTGGACGTCCCGATCGACAGTCGGCATTCCCCAACCTTAGAGAAAGAACGGTCATTCCACTAGGTCGGCTTCGTCACGTTGCGGAAGACCTCGCCGGCGAGCATTGTTCAGGCAGAAAGACCGATCGTTCTCCCTGAACTGAAGGAGTCATCATGAGCAACCAGAAGCCCACCATCGTCCTGGTCCACGGCGCTTTCGCCGACTCGTCCAGCTGGAACGGCGTCGTCCCGAAGCTGCGTGAGCAGGGCTATCGCGTGCTGGCCGCCGCGAACCCGCTGCGCGGGATCGAGTCCGACGCGGACTACGTGTCCGACGTCGTCAACGGCGTGGACGGTCCCGTGGTGCTGGCCGGGCACTCCTACGGCGGCGTGGTGATCAGCCGTGCGGCCACCACCGCGCCGAACGTCGAGGCGCTCGTCTACATCGCCGCTTTCCAGCCGGAGGCGGGGGAGAGCGTGTTCGAGCTGTCCGGCCGGTTCGAAGGCGGCAAGCTCGGCCCGGACACCACGAACGTCCTGGCCGCGCAGGGTGAGCTGTCGATCAAGCCCGAGAACTTCTCGGACGTGTTCGCGGCCGACGTCCCCGCGGAGACCGCCGACGTCATGGCGGTCACCCAGCGTCCGGTCACCGAGCGCGCGCTCGCCACGCCGTTCGACGGTGAGCCGGCGTGGAAGAACCTGCCTTCGTGGGCGCTGATCGCCGAGCAGGACCACGCGATCCCCGCCGCCGCGCAGGCGTTCATGGCCGAGCGTGCCGGTTCGGAGGTCACCAGGGTCGACGCTTCGCACGCTGTCTCGGTCTCGCGGCCGGACGTCGTCGCGGAGGTCCTCCTCGCCGCGGCGGCCAAGGTCGCTTGACAGGGGAAACCCTCCCCGGAGAGACTGCTAAAACGTTTTGGCAGTCTCTCCGGGGGAGAACCGCATGAAGGTCTTGGTGCTCGATTCGAGCCCACGCCGTGAAGGCAACTCCTGGGCGCTCGCGCAGGCGCTGGCCAAGGGGGCGGATGAAGCCGGGCACACGGTCGGCTTCATCCGGCTCTCCGATTTCGTCGAGTCGCCGCTGGGGGACTGCCGCGGCTGCCGGTTGAGCGACCGGTCCTGCGGCATCGGCGACGGCTACGAGCGCCTGTTGTTCGATCATGTGCTCCCGGCGGACGCGATCGTCTACGCGACACCGCTGCACTGGTACGGCATGACCGGACGGCTCAAGTCCTTCTTCGACCGGCTTTTCTGTTACACCTCCGGCAGTTCGCCGCATACCGCGGAGGTCGTGCCGGGGTTGATGCACAAACGCGCCGCGGTGCTGATCTCGTGCGAGGAGAGCTACCGCGGCGCGACACTCGGCCTGGAGGCCCAGTTCCAGGAGCTCACCCGATACCTGCGCCAGGACCTCGCCGGGATCGTGGTCGGCGTCGGCAACAGCCGGGGCGAGGTGGAGCGCGATCCCGCGCGGCCGCTGGCGGCGGCGGCGGACCTCGGCCGTAGGCTGGGCGACGCCCATGTCACCGACTATCGGCTGGACACCGACCGGCCGAACCGCGTTTGGGGACCGCCCGTGGAGGCCTGAGTGTCGCCGACCATCCGTGACGTCGCCGCCGCCGCGGGGGTTTCGATCACCACCGTTTCCCATGTGCTCAGCGGGCAAGGCCGGATCTCCGAGGAGACCCGGCAGCGCGTCGCGAGGGCGGCGGCCGAACTCGGTTACCAGGCCAGCGTGCACGCGCAGCAGCTGGTCACCCGGCGCAGCCGCACGTTGGCGATCCAGCTCGCGAACTCGGTCGACGCGAGCAGCGCCTGCGCGCTCGTGCCCAATTCGGACTACTTCCTGGAGGTCCTCAACGGCGCGGCCGAGGCCGCGTCGAAAGGTTCGTACGCCCTGCTTCTGACCCCGATGGACGCCGACCTCGACCGGCTGAACGCCTTCGCCGTCGACGGCGCGATCCTGGTGGATCCCCGCGGAGACGAGCCTTTCTTCGCGACCGGCTGGTGCCAGGACAGGCCGCTGGTGACCGTCGGACGTCCGATGGCGGCGCCGTGCCCGGTGCCGGTCGTCGTCGACAACGACCTCGTCGCGGCCGCCCGGCTGATGCTGGATCACTTGGCGGACAACGGTTACGAGCGGCCGTCGATGATCGCCACCGACACCGCCCGCTCCTACGCGGCCGATCTTGTCGCGGGGTACACCGGCTGGATGGAAGGCCGGGGGCTGGAGCCGGTGGTGGCCGAGATCGACGAGCCGCCGACCACCGAAGGCACGGCGGAAGCACTGGGCAGACTCCTCGACCGGCGGGTGTGCCCGGACGCCGTTTTCACGACATCGGAGAACCTCGCCCTCGGCGTCCTCCACGAGGCCCGCCGCCGACGGCTCGCGGTGCCCGGCGCGCTCGGGATCTGCAGTGCGGTGGACAGCGGTTCGCTCCGCCTCGTTTCGCCGCAGGTGACCGGGATGTTCGTGCATCCACGCGAGGTGGGCGGCCGTGCGGCCACGGCGTTGATGGACCTCGTCGAGGGGAAGACGGCCGACGGCGAGCCGCGCCGGATCGAAGTCCCCGTGCGTTTGAACGCGCGGGAATCGACCGCTCGCTAAGAACTCCGGCACACCGCGACCGGTGCGGCCCCGCCGTCGCCCTCGGTGGTCGCGATGAACCCGAAGGTGGTCGTCCCGCCGACGGGCAGTACCGCGTTCCAGTCCACTTCGGACACTCGTACGCGATCGCCGTCCTGCGTCAGGGAACCGTTCCACAGGTTGGCGATGCGGGTGCCGGGCGGCAGGGTCCAGCTGACCTCCCAGCCGGTGAGCCGGGTGTCCTGGGCGTTCCGGACGGAGACGCGGATCTCCGAACCGCCGGGCCAGCGGTTGGCGACCTCGTATCGCGCTTCGCACACCGGTTTCGCAGCCGAAGGCAACGGCGCCGCCACTGGAGCGGCGGCGTCGGGCGGACCGCCGTCGAACAGCAGGATCCCCGCCAGGACACCACCCGCCGCGACCACGCCGCCCGCGATGGCGAACGGCAACCGCGAACGGCGGGTGGGCGCGGGAAGCCGTTTGGTGCCGGACAGGATCGCCGGACGGCCGTCGGCGACGGCGGCGAACATCCGCGCGGCTTCGGCCATGTCCGGCCGTTCCCGCGGATCGCGCCGGAGCAGCCGCAGCACGACGTCCGTGAGCGGGCCGGTGGATCGCGGTGCGATGATCTCGCCGCGGGCGACCCGTTTGAGGAGGGCGATCTGGTTGCCGTCGGTGCCGAACGGCGGCGCGCCTTCCAGCACGGTGTAGAGCGTGGAGCCGAGCGAGAACACGTCCGACGGGTACCCGGGTTCGTCACCGTCGGCGACCTCGGGGGAGAGGTACGCCGGTGTGCCGACGACGAGACCGTCGCCGGTCATCGTCCCTTCGCCCGTGGCGTGGGACAGGCCGAAGTCGGCGATCTTCGCTTGCCCGTCCTCGGTGATCAGAATGTTGTTGGGTGTGACGTCCCGGTGCAGGATGCCGTCCTCGTGGGCGGCGGCCAGCGCGGAGGCGATCTGCGCGCCGAGCTCAGCGACGCGGCCCGCGGGGAGCGGGCCGCCGTCCGCGAGGAGTTCCGTCAGCGGCCGCGATGAGAGGAACTCCATGATCAGGTACGGGGTTCCGTCCTGTTCGACGACGTCGTAGACGGTGACGGCGTGCGGATGCTTGATCCGCGCGGCGACCCGGGCCTCCCGCATCGCGCGCACGATCGACCGGAACGGCGCGTCGCCCGGGGAGTTGTCCGGCAGCAACTGCTTGACCGCGACCGTGCGGTCGAGCCGCTCGTCCCGCGCCTGCCACACCACGCCCATCGCGCCCCGGCCGACCTTGTGCTCCAGCCGGTAACGACCGGCGATGATGGCGTTCCGGTTCACGGGGCAACTGTATCGGCCAGGCTTGCCGGGCACGGCCTAGGTGAGCCTGGCCTCCTCGACCGGTGCACCGGCCGCCGCGAGCCATGCTTCGGCGAGTAACCGGTGACCCAGCGGGCTGGGGTGGACGCCGTCCGGGGCGAGCGTCGCCGCCCCGTGCTCGGCCGCCGCGCGCGGCATGAACAGGTCCGCGCGCACCAGCCGCGCGCCGAACTCGGTCGCCACGTCGATCGCCGCTTCGACGCGGGGCGCCAGATCACCGAGCCACTCCCGCTGTCCCGGCTCCACCGGCAGCAGGAACGGCGTGATCACGTACAACTCGGCCGGGAGGTGCTCCCGCGCACCGGCCAGCAGCCGGGAGTAGGCGGCACGGAACTTCCCGATCGGGCTCGACAGGCCGCGATCGAAGGTCCGCCAGGTGTCGTTGATGCCGATCTTCACCGTCAGCACCGTCGGGCGCGCCGCGAGGACGTCGATGGCCCACCGGGCTTCGAGGTCGTAGATCCGGTTTCCGTTGACGCCTCTGTTGATCACCTCCGGTCCGTCACCGACGAAGTCCGCGATCTGCCGGACATACCCCTTGCCCAGCGACGCGGGATCGGCGCGATCGCGGCTGGAGTCGGTGATGGAGTCGCCGGCGAAGAGCAACCTGTCGGTTTCGGTGAACCTCACGCGCCCGCCTCGATCAGCTTCCGCAGCGAGTCGGCCTCGCCAGGGAGCAGGTCCGGATCGTTGTCCGGGACGAACTCCAGCAGCGCGTCGAGCGGCCGTCCGGTCCTGGCGAGCAGGCCGAACGCCCGCGTCCACAGATCCGCCCGGAAGGTCAGCGGATGCCGCTCGTTGCTGGGCCACCACGAGAAGACGTGCACCGCGCGCACGTGGTCGAGCACCAGTTCCAGGCCGGTCAGCGCCTGGTCGTCCGGCAGGTCCTGCGGCGGTTGCCAGTAGGTGCCGAGATTGTCGCGGCCGACCTCTTCGAGCAGCCGGACGGTCGATTCCGCGGTGTCGGTCAGCGTCCCGCCGTGGAACTCCAGCGCGACCTCCAGACCGTGTTCGTTCGCTACGTCGGCGGCCTCGCGGAGACCGGCGGCGACCTGCTCGCGTTCGTCGGGGTCGACGTCCTCGGAGCCCGCTTTGCCCGCCCACACTCGGATCCGCGAGGCGCCGAGCCGGACCGCGGTGGCGGCGATGTCACCGAACTTCCCGGCCTCCACCGGGGTGGCGCGGAAGTAGGAACCGTAGGAGTCGCAGGTCAGCCCGTGCCGTGCCATGGCCTCGAACGCGCGCTCGGCCGCCCAGTCGTCACCGGGGCGCACATGGACGTCCGCGCCCCACTCGATCACTTGCAGGCCCGCCTTTTCGGCGCGGCTGGCGACTTCGTCGGCGTCCAGCCGCCGCAGCGTCACCGAACACAGTCCCGGGCGGATCATTTTCCCTCCAACGGTTGAGTGCTTTCGCGCAGCACGACCTCACCGGTGATCGGCTTGACCCGAGGAGCGGCCGCGCGGTCGTCGAGGATGAAATCGAGTGCTTGTTCTCCCATGCGCTCGATTGGCACACGCACAGTCGACAGCGAAGGCCTTATGTCGCGCAACGTAATAATGTCGTCGAACCCGGCGATCGCGATCTGCGCGGGGACCAGCAGCCCACGGTCGCGGCAGGCGGCCATCGCGCCGACGGCCATCACGTCGTTGACCGCGAAAACGCAGCCGCGGAAGCCGTTCTCGATCGCGCGCACCATCGCCGCGTAGCCGCCGTCGCGGGTGAATTCCGCCCGCAGCACGTGGTTCTCGGGCAGCGGGATACCGTGCCGGGCGAGCCCGTCACGGAAACCGAGGACACGATCCCGCGACGTCAGCAGGCCGGTCGGCCCGGCGAGCACGAGGAAGTCCCGATGCCCGAGCACGGCGAGGTTCTCCGCCAGATCCGCCGCTCCGGCCCGGTTCTCCAGCATGACGGTGTCGAACGGCAGCTTCCGCTGGCCGATCACCACGACCTGACCGTCGGCGGCCTCGAACGCCTTGAGCTCCTTGGTCAGATTCCGTTGCAGGGCACTGTCTTCGTTACGCGACCCGGCGAGGATGACCGCTCGTGCCCGTTGCCCTCGCAACGTGGTGACGTACTCGAGTTCCTTCTCCGGATGGTTCTCGGTGCTCGCGATGGTGACCGTCAGCCCGTGTCGCGCCGCCACGCGCATCACACCCGACGCGATCGAGGAGAAGTACGGGTCGACGATGTCGTGCACCAGCAGCCCGACGACGTTGCCGCGGCCGCGGGCCATCGCCTGCGCGGGCACGTTCGCCGTGTACTGCAGCCGTTCCGCGGCCCGCAGCACCGATTCGCGCAGCGTCACGCTGACCTGTCTGGTCCCGCCGTTGAGCGCCCTCGACGCCGTCGCGAGCGACACTCCGGCCTCGCGGGCGACGTCGGCCAGGGTGGCCGAACCCGCGGCGCGCTGCGCCATGGTTCCTCCTCGGAGTCTGGCGGTGAACCCGCGACCGCGATCGACGTCGGCAGGCCGCCGGCTGGTCTGCCACGTCGCGGTGGACGTGCAGGGCGCCCTGCCACCGCGATGGCGGGGCCTTCGGCCGAGGCGGGTTCACGCGTTTGGTCGCTTCTCGGGTACTTATTCGGCTCCGCCAACGGGCACTCGGTGGTGCGGTGGGCTCACGCCGGTGTGGGCTGACACCGGCGTGAGCCCGGCTCTGATGCCGACCGCCCGGCTACGGAGCGCCGGGGCCGACGTCCGCGGTGGTGAGCGGCCGGTTGGCGATGGCGGCCGTCGAGTACTCGTCGGCGCCGACGTCACGCAGGCTGCCACGGGCTTGACCGTCGATGTCCAGCGTGACCGGTGCGGTCGACAGGGTCGCCGCGTCGATCGCGGGGCTGCCCGCGGCGAGCCGCGAGACGCCGTCGCTGCCCTGCACGAGCTTCGGGTCGATCCGGCGGAAGGTGCCCGCCGGGATGTTGCCGTTCCCGCCCGAACCCCACAGGATGTTGCCGGACCAGGTGAAGTTGCCCGTGGTGCTCATCGCGACCAGGTCTTCGTTGTCGCCGACGAAGATGTTGTCCGAGATCGTGCAGTCGCGCGGTTCGACCGTCCGGTTGGTCTCGCCGGAGAGCGTGCTGCCGTTGTTCAGCAACGTGTTGTGCGCGATGAGCACCCGGTCCGCCGCGTCGTTCTTGCGCCGTGATTCCTTTGATTCACCGGGGAAGTGGTCCCGAACGGTGCCGCTGCCGATGACCAGTGCCCTGCTGGACACGCCGGCGATGTAGTTGTTGAGGATCTTGTGGTCGTTGCCGTAGATCCGGATGCCTTCCTTGCCGCCGAGGATGAAGTTGGATTCGACGACGGACTTGTTCCCGTGGCGCAGAACGATGCCGCCCAGGCTGTTCCGGATGGTGTTGTTGCGGATGAAGTTGCCCGACGACTTGACCGAGATCGCCTCCGGGTCGCCGTTCGCGCGTTCGAACAGGTTGTACTCCACCGTGGCGCCGGCGGTGCTCAGCGCGCGCGGGCTGACGCCGAGCCGGATCGGCTCGCCGCCGTTTTCGCCGGCGAAGGTGTGGTCGGAGAAGTAGTTCCGCACGACGTGGACGCCTGTCGCCATCTTGTCGTCGTCCGCGCCCTCGATGCAGAGCATGACGCCGAGCGTCGTCTTGTGGTGGAAGTGGTTGCGGTCGATCTTGCTGTAGTCGGCGCGGACCATCACCCAGTGCAGGTCCGGGAGGTCGGCCAGCTGGAAGTCGTTGCGGGTCAGGCGGATCCGCGAACAGTTCGCCGGGATCTCCAGGGTGGTGCTCTGCCGGAAATTGAATCCGCTGAGCGTGACGCCGGTGGAGTCGTCGAAGACGAAGCTCTGCTCACCGTTGAGCGTCACGCCGCCGCGGGACTGGGCGACGATGGTGATCGGCTGGTCCTTCGTGCCACGCCTGCCCTTGACGCTGATCGGCTTGCCCGACGGCACGGTGTACGTCCCGTTGTTCACGGTGATGACGTCACCGGGGCCCGCCTGGTTGATCGCGTTCTGCAGTTCGGTCAGCGAACTGACGTTCAGAGCGCACAGCCCCTTCGGTTTGGCCGACGCCGTGCCCGCGGTGACCCAGGGGACGGTGATCAGCGCGGCGCCGAGGGTGGCGCCGCTGAGGAACCTTCTGCGATCCATGATGCCTCCGTGCTCAATCGGTGGGGAGGGTTTCGGCGGCGGGGCTTTCTTTGCTCAGGAACAGTTCGATCACCGGGACCGGGGTGTCCGGTTTCCGGATGGGGAGTTTCAGGGTGAGCGTGCCTTCCGGCTGCCCGCCCATCTGGGTGTTCTGCGCGGTCTGCCCGGGATCCGTGTGCACCTGCCGGATCTCCGAGGCGTCGTCGAGCAACTGGGCGTAGCGCACCCGCCCGGCGAGCCCGGGCAGGTGGACGTGGTTCATCGGCCAGCTGAACAGGTGCAGATAGAGCCGGTCGCCGCGCTGGGTGTAGCGGCCGTCGGCGGGCGCGGTGAACTCGGCCGGGCCGCAGCCGCGGACGGAGCGTTCGTGCCGGTCCATCCAGCGGCCGATCTCGGCGAGGACTTCGTGCGCACGGGGGTCGATCTCACCCCGGCCGTTCGGGCCGACGTTGAGCAGCAGGTTGCCGTCCTTGGACACGCCGTCGACCAGCATCCGGATGAGCAGTTCCGGGCTCTTGTAGTCGAGGTTGTCGCGGTCGTAACCCCAGCTGCCGTTCAGTGTCTGGCACGCCTCCCACACCACCGGGACGCCGTCGCGGGCCATCGGGCCGGACGGCTGGTACTGCTCCGGGGTGATGAAGTCCCCCGGGATCCCGGTGCGGTCGTTGACCAGGATGCCGGGCTGGAGTTCGCGGACGAGCGCGAGCAGGCCGGGGGAGTCCCAGTCGTCCGGCCCCTTGCCGCCCCACCATTCCTTGCGGCCCTTGTAGGAGAAGTCGAAGAACAGGTAGTCGATCGTGCCGAAGCGGGTGAGCAGTTCGCGCACCTGACCGTGCAGATAGAGCTGGTACTCGGCGATGTCGGCGTACTGGTGCGCCGCGATGTACTCGGCGTCGTCACGGCGGGGATGGGTGCCGTCGACGGGGAACGCGGGGTGATGCCAGTCGATCAACGAGTGGTAGAAGCCGACCTTCAAGCCCTCTTCGCGGCAGGCGTCGACGAACGGGCCGAGCAGATCCTTGCCGTACGGAGTGTTCGTCACCTTGAAGTCGGTGAGGTCGCTGTCCCACAGGCAGAAACCGTCGTGGTGCTTGGTGGTCAGAACGACGTAGGTCATGCCCGCGGCCTTCGCGGCGCGCGCCCAGGAACGCGGGTCGTACTTGTCCGGTTCGAAGTGGTCGAAGTACACCCGGTACTGCTCGTCGGTCAGCTTTTCGCGGTTCTGCACCCATTCGTGCCGGGCGGCGAGGGAATACAGTCCCCAGTGGACGAACATCCCGAACCGGTCGTGGGTGAACCAGACGGTGGAACTCACTGCAGGATCGCTCCTTGATTGTCTTTGGTGACTCAGCCCTTGAGCGCGCCCGAGGCGAGGCCGCGGACGAACGAACGCTGGAAGAACAGGAACGCGGCGACCGACGGGAGCAGCGCCAGCAGCGACGCGGCCATGATCACGCCGGGCGTGACGTTCGTGTCGATCCGCAGGGTCCGCAGGGCCAGCGGCAGGGTGTAGGTCGAAGCATCGGTCGACACCAGCAACGGCAGCAGGTACTGGTCCCAGATCATCGTGAAGCCGAAGACGCCGATCACGCCGAGCGCGGGCTTGCACATCGGGAGGATGATCTGGGCGAAGATCCGCAGGTCGCCGGCCCCGTCGATCCGCGCGGCCTCTTCGAGCTCGCGAGGGACGTCCTTCATGAACTCGGTCATCACCAGGATCGAGAAGGCCCACGCGCCCAGCGGCACGATCATCCCGGCGAGGCTGCCGATCAGGTTCAGATGCACCACCGGCAGATCCGACAGGATCAGCGACAGCGGGATCGCGAGGATCTCCTCCGGGAGCATCAGCGTCGCCAGGATCGCGACCAGCACGAAGGTCATGAACCGGAATTTCTTGCGCGCCAGCGCGTAGCCTGCCAGCACCGAGATCACGACCTGGAGCAGCAGGCCGAAGCCGACCACCAGGAACGAGTTGAGGAGGTACATCCCCACGCCAAGGTCGAAGGCGATGCCGAAGTTGTCCAGCGTCGGGCTGGACGGGACGACGCTCAGCGCCGTCGGATCCGAGACGTCGTTGAACGCGCTGACCAGCAGTGCCAGCAGCGGTCCGGCGAACACGAGGAGCAACAGGGCGTACAGGACGAACTTGAGGATCCGCCCGGCCGGTGACTTGACGGCGTCGAGGCCGAGTGCGGAATCGTTGGCCGCGGTCATGCGTCTCGCCTCCGTCGGAGCACCTGGACGAACAGGGTCAGCACGAGCGTCGCGAGGAACAGCAGGACCGCGCCCGCCGCGCCCACGCCCAGCCGGTTCTGTTCCAGGCCGAGTTTGTAGATCAGGGTCATCGCCACTTCGGTCGAGCCGTTCGGCCCGCCGTTGGTCAGCAGGAACACCTCGGTGAACACCCGCAGGCCGCGGATCGCGGCGAGTACGAACAGGATCGAGAACACCGATCGCAGGCCCGGCAGCGTCACGTGGAGGATCTTGCGCCAGCGGGAGGCACCGTCCACAGTGGCCGCTTCGTAGAGTCCCCTGTCGATTCCGGCGAGGCCCGCGAGGAAGATCATCATGTCGTACGGGGCACCGCGCCAGATCCCGGTGATGATGACCGAGATCATCGAGCTGTCGGGATCGTTGATGAAGCCCGACGGGCCCATCCCGACCAGGCCGAGGATGGAGTTCAGCATCCCGTCCTCGGTCGGGTGGTACATGATGCGCCACAGTTCGGCGACCACCGCGATCGGCACGACCACCGGCAGGAACGCCGCCGACCGCAGGAACTTCAGCCGCTTGCTCTGGCCCTCCATCAGCAGGGCGAGCGCGAGGCCGATGATCATCGACCCCGCGGTCTGCCCGACCGCGATCACGATGGTGTGCCAGATCGCGGAGTGGAACGCCTCGTCACCGAGGACGGTGCTGTAGTTCTGCCCGCCGACCCACTGGTTGCCCAGGTACGGCTGGACGTCCTGGAAGGACATCGTCACCGCGGTGAACATCGGGATGAACTTGAAGTACACGAACAGGATCAGGGCGGGGGCCAGGAACAGCCACGGCGTCCACCACTTCCCGTCGCGGTCGCTGCGCCTGCGGGCCTTCGGCGCGGGTGCCCGCTTGACGGCGGGACGGTCCGCGCCGACGGCCGCCGGCTTGGCGTGATCTACGGTCATGAGGCGCTGATCCCCTGTTGCTGCAAGGTCGCCGCGAGCTTGGTGTCGAGTTTGGACAGTTCCGCCTTGAGATCGAGCTTGCAGTCGGCGACGAGCGCGCTGATCGTGTCGGCGGTGTCCTGGCGGACCGGCGTCCAGTTCGGGATGGACGGCGCGTAGTGGCCGGACTTGGTGTAGATCTCGGCGTAGGTCTTCCAGCGCGGGTCGGAGCGGACCTGGGTGATGTCGACGTTCTTGTTCACCGGAAGCTGCACGATGAAGGCCGATTCGCCCTCCATGCCGATCTTCTGGCCGTCGACCGAGATCGCGAAGTCACCGAAGGCGTCCTGCCCGGCCTGGTTCGGCGAACCGGCCATCATGTAGATCGACAGGCCCTCGGCGAGGACGTCGGCGTTCTTGGCGCCCTTCGGCATCGGGACGACCTCGTACTTGTCCTTGCCGAGCGACTTGTCGAACCGCGGCAGCAGGTACGGGCCGACGACGTACATCCCGGCCTTGCCCGCTTCGAAGGTCTCGTTGGTCGCCGGGGTCGGCATGGTGACCGAACCGGGCTGGATGACGTTGTCCTTGCAGCCGAGGTCGCGGAACCACTGCACCGCGGCCACGGATTCGGGCGTGCTCATCGCCGGCTTGTACTTGCCACCACCGGTCTCGGAGATGAAGTCGCCGCCGGCGGCCCAGAGGAAGTTCGAGAAGTACCAGGAGGCGTAGCCCCGCTTGGTCGACAGCGTCGCGTTCAGGCCCGCGGTGTCGGCCTTGCCGTTGCCGTCGGGGTCGCCGGTGGTGAAGGCCTTGGCGAGGTCCGCCAGCTCGGCCCAGCTCTGCGGGACGCTCTTGCCGAGCTTCTCCCGCCAGTCCTTGCGGATGAGCAGCGCCGAGGCCTGCGCGCTGTAGGGCAGGCCGTACAGCTTGCCGTCCGCGGTCTGGTTCGACTTCAGGGCCTGCTCGGTGAGTTCCGAGGTGTGTTTGATCTTGCCCGGCTCGACCTCGCGGACGAGACCCTGGCTCTTCAGCGTGCCCAGCTGCGTGACGTCGTTCATCACGATGTCCGGCAGGTCGCGCTGGGCGGCCCGCTGGGCGAGCTTCGTCTCGAAGTCGTCGAAGATCGCGGTGACCTGCACCTTGAATCCCGTGGCCTTCTCGAAGGCTTCCGCGAGCCGCTTGGTGGCCTGTTCACCGGGGCCGCCGGGGGTCGTCCGAGTCCACAGTTCCAACGGCGCCTTGGTGTCCTGCGCGACGTTCGTTCCGGCGGGGCCTGCCGAGCAGCCCGAAAGGACCAGCGCTGAGACAGTGAGTCCCACGCCGATCCACCGCGATTTCCGCATCGCATCTCCTGTTCACTGTGGACCACGCTGTCTACCTCGGAGGGGACGGTAAGCGCTTTCCCGGTCTCCGGTCAATGGTCCGATCATTACGAATTTCAATCGCCCCTGGTCGCCTCTGCGTGGGACTCGCCGCGCGTGGACCGGGTCAAGCATCCGATGTATGGTCGCCGCGGAGGTAGGAATGACCGAGCTGCGACACCGGCCGACGGCACTTCTCGTGATGGAGGAACGCCGCCGCGACGACGTTTATCCCGAGGCGGTGCTGAAGGAGATCGAAACGCTGGTGGACCTGCGTGAGCCGCTCACCCGTGAGCGGCTGGCGGAGAACCCGGCGGCACTGGAAGGCGTCGAAATCCTGCTGTCCGGCTGGGGTGCCCCGGTGCTGGACTCCGTCCTCTTGGGACACGCGCGGGACCTGCGGGCCGTGCTCGTCGCCGCCGGCTCGGTCCGGCCGCTGACGACGCCCGAGTTCTGGGCGCGTGAGCTGCCGATCGTGTCGGCCGCGGCCGCGAACGCCGTCCCGGTCGCCGAGTTCACCCTTGCCCAGGTCCTCTTAGGACTCAAGCAGGTGCACCGGATCTCCCGGGAGATCCGGGAGCGGCGGGCCTATCCGCCGGACCCGAGGGTCGCGGGTGCCTACCTGTCCCGGGTCGGGCTGCTCGGCCTCGGCGAGATCGGCGCTCTCGTCGCGTCGCATTTGCGCGGTTTCGACGTGGACGTGCTCGCGAGCGACCCCGTCGTCGACCCGGCGACGGCCGACGGTCTCGGCGTGCGGCTGGTGGGTCTGGACGAACTGTTCACCACGTGTCCCGTGGTCAGCCTGCACGCGCCGCTGCTGCCGGAGACCGAAGGACTGGTCGACGGTGAGCTGGTGGCCAGGATGGGCATCGGTGCGACCTTGATCAACACCGCCCGTGGCGCCGTCGTCGACGAGCCGTCGGTCGTCCCCGTGCTGCGCGAGCGCCCCGATCTCACGGCGATCCTCGACGTCACCTGGCCCGAACCGCCCGAGCCGGACTCGCCGCTGTACACGTTGCCGAACGTGGTGCTCACCCCGCATCTGGCGGGCGCGCTGGGTGCCGAACGCGCTCGGATGGGCGAGCTCGTCGTGCGAGAGCTGCGGCGGTTCGTGCTCGGGCAGCCGCTGGAGCACGCCGTCGCGCCGGACCGGGCACACTTGCGGGCCTGATGCTCGCCGTTCGAGGTCGATGCGCCCGTGGTCCTGCTGCGCGCCTCGGGATGATTTCGTGCCCGGCCGGCCGTCGATCTGCCGGGGCAGCGTCCACACGGAGAAGCACTCGCTCGCGGTGATGGCCGCCGGAGTGGCGGATCTACTGGGGGCGGGTCTGGCCGGCCATTCGCTGGGCGGCCGGGTCGTCGTGCTGCTCGCCCGGCGCCTGGCGGGACGCGGCGGTGTTCCGCCGCACCCGATCGAGTCCTTGGAGCCGTTGGTACCCGATCGACTGGCGCTGATCGACCTGATCATGGCCTGGATCGGCTCGCCGCGATCACCGCGCCGACCCGTTGGTCAGCGGCGGGCAGGCCAGTACGTCACCAGGGTGTCGCTGGAACGGATGTGGGTACTGACTCCGGGCTGCCGTCTGGTGACCATCGAGGGCGCGGGCATCGGATGCACGGCGCCAAGCCGGGGAGTTCCTCGGTCCGGCGTGCTCCGGTGACCTGGCTTGGGTGCTGCCGCGCCCTGCCGGCGATCTCGCGGAGAGGAGTCGTATAACGGCCTATACCGTGTCACCGGTAGGCATGGCGAGCGTGGGGCGTTGCCGCGAAACGGCGACGGCCACGGAGCGCGATGGGGTTGGGCCGCCATGCGGCATGGTCACGGGTGGCCTGTCGCCGGGAATCGGCGATGCCGAGCAGTGACGGGAAGGCCGCCTTCGTAACGCCTGCGGCCTGTTGCCGCGAAACGGCGACTTGCTGGGGTTGTCGAGGCATGGGATCAGGGTTGCGCCGGGACCAGCCGTGGGTCGTTGCCGCGAAACGGCGACGGCCGCAGCAGTTGGACTCCAGGGCCGCCTCGATGGGTAGCCGCGAATTGGCGACGTTCCGGGTGGCCCACGCCCCGTTGCCGCGAATCGGCGACGGCCACGGATAACGGCGAGAACCGTGGCGGCACCGCGACATGATCCCCGACGGCTTGTCGCCGAAAACCGGCGACGCCAAGCGGCGGCGTGAGGCCCTCCACAACCCGGCCCCAGGCCTGTTGCCGCGAAACGGCGACAGACCGTGGGCACGCCGATGGTCAGCTCACCAGTTCCGCACCGCGGGCGCGTACCCCGCCGGCTTGTCCCCGACCTTCACCCCGGGGCTGATCACCCAGTTCTGATACGCGGGCGTGAACATCCGGTACACCGACTCCGGCGGGACGGCACTGGCCTCGTCGAGGAGCGCCCGCAGGTCCGGCGGAAGCGTGAAGTCCAGTGCGGCCATGCTCTTGCCCAGCTGATCGGCGCTGCTCGCCCCGACGATCGCGGCCGCGACGCCCGGCTGGGTCGCGACCCAGTTGATCGCGACCTGGGCCATCGTGACGCCGAGTTCGTCAGCGACCTTCTCCAGCGGTTTCAGCAGTGCCCAGTCGCGGTCCGTCCACGACTTCCCGGCGTTCCCCGGATCGCTCAGCCTGCCGTCACCGCTCGTGGTCTCGCCGGTCTGGCGGTACTTGCCGGTGAGGAACCCGCCGGCCAGCGGGCTCCACGCGGTGATGCCGAGCCCGAGATGCTGTCCCATCGGCACGTGCTCGGTCTCGATCGTCCGTTCCACGAGCGAGTAGGGCAGCTGGAGATTGACGGCCGGGGTGAGCGCGTTCGCCTCGGCGAAGCTCTGCGCCCGGGCGGCGTACCAGGCGGGTACGTCGGAGAGCCCGGCGTAGCGGATCTTCCCCGCGCGCACCAGGTCGTCGAACGTGCGCATCACCTCTTCCGCCGGTGTGACGCGGTCCCAGGTGTGCAGCAGGAAGAGGTCGACGTGGTCGGTGCCCAGCCGTCGCAACGACGCTTCCAGCGCCCTGATCAGGTGCTTGCGCCCGTTGCCGCCCGCGTTCGGGTCGCCGGGGTCGACGCTGTTGGTGTACTTGGTGGTGAGCACGACCCTGTCGCGCACCTTCGCCTCGGCGATGAGGCGGCCGAGGATGGTCTCGCTCTCACCCGCGGTGTAGAAGTCCGCGGTGTCGATGAAGTTCCCGCCCGCCTCCAGGTACTTGCGGAAGATCGGGCGGACGTCGTCCTCGGATTTCCCGTACGCGGCGTGGAAACCGCCGGTACCGAAGTTCATCGTTCCGAGCGCGATCCGGCTGACGCGCAGTCCGGAGCGGCCGAGCAGGTAGTACTGATCCAGTGTCATGAAAGCGTCTCCTCAGTGGTGTCCGGTGTGGGCGGGAACGACGAAGTCCACGGTCTTCTGGTCGAGGACCTTGTGCGTCGGGTCGGCGAGACCGATCCACACCTTGTGCGGTCCCGCGGGCAGCGACTGGATGATCAGCGGTTCGCCGCTGCCGTCGGCCCAGTGCCACGCCGCGTCGTCGACGGTCACGTGGATATGGCCGATCCGGGGTGTGACGTCCAGTGCGGCGGGGCCGTACACCGGGACGATCCGGAGGTTCTCCGCCCGGTACCGCAGCACGACCAGGCCCATCGCGAGCTGCTCTGGCAACGGCGCGTCCACGACCAGCGACGGCGGCGGCTGGGAAGGCAACGGCACCACGGGAGCCGGCGACCAGCCGGCGGCCGTGGCGGGGGGAGCGGTCACCGGCGGAGCGGGCGAGGGGGCACCGCACGCGGCGGTGAGCAGGACGGCGGCGGCGAGGACGGTCTTTCCCAGTACGGGCATGAATTCACGCTAAGACGGCCGAAGGGGCCGCGGCGCCCGTCGGACGACGTCATCGGTGTACGTCACCGTGACACGTTCCGGTGATCACCACGTGAACCGACCGGATCCGGGGAACACGGGGGCATCGACGGAAGGGAGAGCACGATGAAGACTCGAATCGCCGCGCTGGCGGCCGCGGTCACGTTCTTGGGCGCCGTCACCGCCTCGCCCGCAATGGCGGACCCGGTGCCCGGCAGCCCGAACCAGTTCTACGCGTCGTGCGCGGTCGATCTGCTGGGCGTGCCGGTGGGCTGCCTCGAGACCGACGAAGCGCACGCGACGCATATCTGTCAGTACGTGCTCACGGCCTTCGGCCTCGGTCTCGACTGCATCCAGCGCTGAATCCGGTCAGGTGCCGAGCCAGCCGGGGTTGGCGGCCGCCCACTCGGGAAGCCGATGCCGGATCGCGGCGGGCTCGGTGATCGCGTCCACCAGTCCGCTTCGGACAGTGGGCACGTCAATGGACGAGCCGTCCCGCCACAGCAGGAGATGCCGCGTCCTCAGCGGCACACCCCGCAGCGCCACCACCGGGCCCGGGATCGTGGAACCGGAATCGAGGGAGCGGGCGGGCGCCACCGCGCGCGGTTCGTGCCGGACGCTCTGCCGCAACGCCATCGGATCCAGCTTCCGCACGGTGATCTCGCCTAGGCCGGCGCGGGCGCACTGGTCGGTCAGGTGAGCGTGGAGCTCGTCGTCTTCGTCCGACGGCATCAGCCAGACCGAGCCGTCGAGCTCGGCCAGGGACACCTCGCCGAGTCCGGCGGCGGGATGGTCCGGGGACACGACCACGAAGACCGGCTCCGTGCCGACAGGAAGCATGTGGACGCCGTCGGGCGGAACGATCTCCTGCCCGGGGTGATCCTTGTACAGCGCCAATTCGACCGTGCCGTCGACCAGCGCCGAGAACAACGCCGTCCGGCTGGTCACGGCCAGCAGTTCGACGGGACGGCCACGAGCCGCCGCGGCGACCACACCGCTCAGCGTCTCGGCGAAGACGGTCGGAAGCGCGCCGATCCGGAGCAGTCCCTCGGAAGGCGCGCTGTGGAACCGGCGGATCGCCAGTTCGAGGTCGTCCGCCGCGGCCAGTACCCGGCGCGCGTGGTTCAGGAGCACCTCGCCCAGCGCGGTGGGCCGCACGCCGTGCCGGTCGCGTTCGAACACCGTCCGTTCCAATGCCCGTTCGACTCGGTGGAGCTGCGTGCTCAACGCGGGCTGGGAGAGCCCGAGTGCGGTCGCGGCCTTCGCGATGCTGCCCGCCGACGCGATGGCGTCGAGGAGGCGCAGATGCCGGACATCGATCTCCGCCGGCCAGGTGTGGCCGTCCCCGGGACCGATCAGGGGGCTGATCACAGGTCGTCCTCGCTGATGATCGTGCGGAGTTTGTGCAGGGCGCGATGCTGGGCGACCCGGACCAGGCCGGGGCTCACTCGCAGGACCGCGCCCGCCTCGGGCGCCGTCATGCCGACCGTGATCCGCAGCCGGAGGATCTCCTGCTGGATACCGGGCAGGGTGCTCATCAGCCGCGTCAACCGGTCGTGGCCGTCGGCGGCCAGCGCCTGCCACTCGGGTTCGTTGGGTTCGGGCGTCGCGCGTTCGGGCGGATCGGGCGTGGGTTCCGACTTGTCCCGGGCTCGCCGCCGGAAAGCGGCGGCGACCTTCCTTGCCGCGATTCCCAGGACGGCGGTGAGGAAAGACCCGCCGGTGGTCCGCGCGGTGGGCAGGCCGCTGAGCACGGCGAGACAGGTCTCCTGCGCGACGTCGTCCGCGGCGATCTCCCGCGCGTCGGTTCCGTCCATCCGGCTCCGGCAGTAGTCCGCGACCACCGGCTGGACGATGTTCATCAGCTCGTTCGTCGCCGCGGGGTCGCCGCGGCGGGCGCGGGGGACGAGGGATTCGAGATCCGCCGTCAGCGCGCCGTCGTCAGGGGGAGGAGCCGCCCCCGGCGAGGTGAGGTCGCCGGGGGCGGTCCAGGTCAGGCGAGTTCCCAAAGCGCGGGCACGTTCGGCGGTTCCCAGCCGGGCATGGAGGTGTGCGGCTGGATGACCCGGTAGTTGCTGCCGCCGTAGCTGGCGGTCGCGCCGGAGCCGTAGTACGTGTACGGCGCCCAGGTGCCGCCCGGCGGGTTCGACGTCGTCGGGCTGGTCGGGGTGGTGGGCGTGGTCGGCGTCGTGGTGGTGCTGGACGGCGGGTTGCCGCTGACCGTCAGACGCAGGTTGTAGACGCTCAGGATCTCCGAAATCGGCTGGAAGTAGATGGTGCCGCCGGAGGTGCAGTTGCCGGAGCCACCGGAGGTGACGCCCTGCGCCTGGTCGCCGGTGATCCACGAACCGCCGGAGTCACCGGGCTCGGCGCAGGCGTTGGTCCGGGTCAGGCCGGTGATGGTGCCCTCGGGGTAGGTGACCGAGGTGTTCTTCTGCAGGATGGTGCCGCAGCGCCAGCCGGTGGTGGAGCCGGAGCGGCACACCGACGAGTTGACCGGGGCCTCGGTCGAACCGGCGACCGGCACGGTGCCGGGGTAGCGGTTCACCAGCGGGCGCGGGGTGTTGCCCGCGTCGGCGCGGACCCAGGCGTAGTCGTTGCCGGGGAAGCTGGAGCCGGCGACGGTTCCGCTGGGGTTCGAGGTGCGGGTGCCGGTGGTGCCGCAGTGCCCGGCGGTCACGAAGCCGCCGTCGACCGCGAAACCGATGGAGCAGCGGCCCGAGCCGAAGGTGTAGGCGTTGCCGCCGATGATGTCGATCAGCGCACGCGGCTGTTCGGTGCTGGCCTCGACCCGGACCAGGTCGGACGGCACACCGGCCTCGGCAGCCCACGATTTCGCGGCGGATTCGCCACCGGCGTTGGCGAGGACGACGATCGAGTTGGTGGTGACGTCGGTGAACCAGCCCGGCACGGTCTTCGGTGCCTTGGCGGACTTGGCGTCGAGCCGCAGCTTCGCCGCGTCGAGATCGGCGGCACTGCGGGCGACCGTCTTCGGGGTGGCGCCCGCGGCACGGACGAGGTCGCCCACGGCGGCGTCGGTGACCGCCACGGTCAGCGTGGTCCCGGAGCCGTCGAGCCACGATCCGGCGTATGACGTGCCGAGCTGCTTCTTCAGCGTGTTGTCGGCGACCGCGGCGCGCTGTTCGCTCGCGAGCCGGAGCTTGGCCTGTTCCGGGCTGATCTTGAGGTCGCGGGCCATCGCGGCCAGCATTTCGGACTGGGACTGGTCACCGGAGGCGGCCTGCTGACCGGCGCTCGCGTTGGGGGTGAGGGCGATGGCGGTGACCAGGCCTGCCCCGGCTATGGCCGCGGCTGTGGCGGCTAAGATCTTTCTGTTCATTTCAACGCTTTCCTCGAAACGGGCGGGGGAGGGGATTCGTCCCCGACCGTACGAGGCGGATCACGCAACTGGTACATACCATTTGGGTCATATCGCCCGGCTGGAACGCGGGGTGATATGGCGGTGATCCGTGCTGATCCGCGTGGCGATTCCGTTGCGGTGCAACGGTTCAGCCGCTGCCGGCGGAAAGGCGGCACCGACGTTTGAGGCGCTTCGCCGCAATGTCCACTGTCGTCCATACCGTACTTTTGAGGGGTAGGGCAAAGGGGACGGCGGAACTTCTCACAGTGTGGGGAAGTGCCCGTCGTGCCGGAGGGGGCGACGGCACGACGGGCACTGGTGTGCGGGGCCTCAGTGGCCGGTGCAGCGGTAGCTCGTGGCCACCGCGGGATCACCGTGGCCGCGGTATCGCGAGACCTGCGGATACGGGCAGAGATCACGGGTGACGGTCTTGTCGCCGTTCGCCGCGGGCAGGGTCGACGGCACCTTGCCGTGTTCGACCCAGTCGACGAGCGCGCCCAGCGCGTTCGTCGGCGCGGCACCCGCGCCACCGGAGCAGTGCGCGACACCCGGCGCGAGGAACAGCCGGTAGAAGTCGTTGACCCGCTTCGGGCCGCCCATCTCACGCTCGACCTCGCGGCGGTACTGCAGCGTGCCGCCCGGCGGGATCAGCTGGTCGTCGGTGCCGACGAAGGTGATCAGCTTGCCGCCCGCCCGGCGGAACGCCGACAGATCGGGGTCCGAGGTCCCGATGATGTCGTCGTACTCCCGCACCGACTGGCGGAACAGGTCGGCGAACTGGCGATAGGTGAGCGTCTCCGTGTCGAATCCGGGCTGCTTCTTCAGGAACGTCCGCACCCAGCCCGTGGCCACCGGGAAGCCGGGAGCGGTCGTCACCGGGCCGAAGTCGGCGCCTTTGGGAAGGCCGGCCCAGAGCCGTCGTCCGTGCTCGTCGGACGGCCCGGCCCAGATCTTCCGGACGACTTCGGCGTCCGCCGCGGTGACGGTGACCTCCCTGTCGCCGCAGAGCACCTCCGTGCCGACGAGCGATCGAGGGTCGTAGCCGCATTCGTCCGGCCGGTCCACGATGCCGTCGGTGACTCCGTCCCGGCCGTCGCAGGCCTTGATCGCCGCCTGCTGGAAGGCGGTGAAGACACAGGTCGCCGGGAAGGTCTTCTCCTGGTTCATCACGACTCGCGGCCAGAGGGTCGCGACCGCGAACTCCGCCCAGTGCACGGCGGGAGCGTTCGCCAGGACGCCGTCGAAGTCTCCCGGGTACCGTTGCGCTTCGGAGTAACCCTGACGGCCTCCTGTCGAGCATCCGTTCCAGTACGAGTAGCCGACTTCCCGCTGGTAGAACTTCTGCGTCACGTCCTTGCCGATGAGGGCCGCTTCGTGCACGGAACGGGTCGCGAAGTTCGTCACCAGGGGCTTGTCGATCTCGCCCTGGGGAGTGAGTGCCCATGAGGTGTCGAGGAACGTCAGTGGAACGCCGGCGTCGGTCGTCACGCCGCTGTAGCCGTCCTTGACGGCCTGGATCAGCGGGGCACCGAAGTCACCGGCGGTGTAGGCGCTGCCGCCGACCGCCTGGAGCCTGCCCGTCCACCCGGTCCGCGGCATTGCGACGGCGACCTTGACATGGTCACCCGCCTTGCCGTGGGTCAGGGTGACGGTGATTTCGCAGTACGCGGGCACGTCCGCGATCGCGGACGGAGCCGAGAACGGGGTGGGCGGGAACGTGACGGTCCCGCCAGGCTTCTGCTCAGCCTGGACCGACTCGATTCGCGTGCCCTCGGGCGCCGAGACGGGGACCGCCGAGCACGACGTCGCCGCCGCTTCGGCGGGCGCCGTCTGCGTGACCGAGGTCAGCACGAGCGGCAGCAGGGCGGCCAGCGGCGCCACCGCCAGGAACAACTTCTTGCGTCTCATCACCTTCCCGAAGCTAGGCCGATCGTGTCGACACGCCGTCTACATCCTGTGGACGCCGCCGGGGAGTCCTAACCGGACCGTTTGGGTATCGTCGGACGGGCGGCCGCCCACGGCCGAGGGGAGGAATGCCGCACCATGCCGCTTTTCGGACGGGAAGCCGAGCTGAAGGACCTGGCTGAGCTCGTCGACGGGCCCGCCGCGGGTTGCGGTGGTGTCCTCGTCCAGGGCGAACCGGGTATCGGCAAGTCCGCCGTCGTGGCGGAGGCGGTGGCCGCCGCGACGGTCGGGGGCCTGCGGGTGTTGCGCACGACCGGCGTCGAGGCCGAACGGAACTACGCGTACGCCGCCCTGCACCAGCTGCTCCATCCGATCCGGGCCGGTGCCGACACCCTGCCCGCGCCGCAGCGTTCCGCGCTCTGGGCGGCGCTGGGGCTCGCCGAAGCGGGCGAGCCCAACGCGTACCTGGTCGGGCTCGCCGCGTTGACGCTGCTTTCGGACGAAGCGGCGGCCAAGCCGTTGCTGATCGTCGCCGAGGACGTCCACTGGATGGACCGCGAGAGCGCCGACGCGCTCGCGTTCGTCGCCAGGCGGATCGAGACGGAGCCGATCGTGCTGATCGCGACCGTCCGGGACGGGGAGCCGTCGCCGCTGCGCGACGCGGGACTGTCCTCAATGGACCTGGAGCGCCTTCCCGGCGACGTGGCGGCCGAGTTGCTCGACTCCGTCGCTCCCGGACTCTCCTCGCCGGTCCGGTCCAGGGTGCTCGCCGAAGCCGCCGGGAATCCGCTGGCCCTGACCGAGTTGCCGTCGGCCGTGACCGAGGCGCCCGGGCCCGTGCTGCCGCTGACCGAACGGCTCGAGCGGACGTTCGGGGACCGGTTCACCGCGCTGCCGGAACCGGCCCGGACGACTTCGCTGGTCGCCGCGCTCAACGAGACCGGCTCGCTCGCCGAGACACTCGCGGCGGCAGGCGCGTTGCTGGGTGAGGACGTCGAGCCGTCGGCACTGGCACCGGCCGCCGATGCCCGGTTGATCGACCTCGAAGCGCGGGCGGTCTCGTTCCGGCATCCGCTGATGCGCTCGGCGATCCCGGCTTCGGTGCCGTTCGAGGAACTGCGCCGCGCGCACCTGAGCCTCGCCGACGTCTTCCGCGGGCGGCCGGATCGCAGCGCTTGGCATCGGGCGGCCGCCGCGACCGGCGCCGACGAGGACGTGGCCCGGGAGCTGGAGCACGCCGCCGATCGCGCCCGGCACCGCGGCGGAGCGACGGCCGCCGTCGCGGCGCTGGAGCAAGCGGCGCTGGTGAGCGGCGATCCGGAACGGCGGGCGGACAGGTTGCTGCGCGCTGCCGAGCTGGCCGTCGACTCCGGCGGTCGCGAGACGGCGGAACGGCTCGTCCGGGACGCCCGCGCGGGAGAACTCACGCCACGGCAACGAGCGACGGCGAGCTGGTTGCTCAGCGGGTTCGAGGACGGTGTCCGCGAGGACCTGTCGCGGATCGCGGAACTGGCGCGGCTGGCCGAATCGGTCGCGGAGGACGGACAGCCGGATCCGGCGATGCGTGTCCTGTGGGGTGCCGCGATGCGCTGTTTCTGGGCCGAACCCGGTGAAGACACGCGGCGAACGCTGCTGGCCGTCGCGGACCGCCTCCCGGTCGAGAACTCGGACCCGCGCCTGGTCGCCGTCGCCGCCTACGTGGCGCCGTTCGACCGGGCCGGATCGGTGCTCGCCGAGCTGCGCGAACTCGCCGCCGTCACCGGTGCCGATCCCGAGGTCGACCGTTTTCTCGGCAGCGCGTCGCTACAGGTCGGCGCGGTCGATCTGGCGGCCCGGTTCTCGGCGGCCGCGGCGCCGGGGCTGCGGGCACAGGGCAGGCTAGGCCTGCTGCCGCGAGCGCTGGCGGTCCAGGCGTGGAGCCGGGTCCGGCTCGGCGACCTCGCCGCGGCCGTGCCGGCCGCGGCGGAAGCGGCCAAATTCGCCAAGGAGACAGGGCAACCGTTCATGTACGGCCTCGCCACCGCCGTACAGGCCGAGATCGCCGCGCTGCGGGGTGAACACAAACAGGCCAAGGCCCTTGCCGACGAGGCCGAGCGGACCGCGCTCGCCGCCGGTGCCCGTCCGGTGCTGGCGACCGTGCAGCTCGCCAGAGGGATCACCGCGTCGAGCGAGGGCCGCTTCGACGACGCTTTCGCCGATCTGCGGCGCCTGTTCGACCCCGCCGATCCCGCCTTCCAACTGGCGCTGCGCGTCTACTTCGTCGCGGAACTCACCGAGGTCGCGATCCGGGCGGGTCAGGTCGAGGCCCTGCGCGAGATCGTCGCGGAGATGGAACAGCTCGCACTGGTCACCCCGGCACCCGCGTTGCACGTCGGCTTGCGCTTCGCCCGCGCCGTGCTCGAACCGAGCGACGAACTGTTCGGGACCGCACTGCGGGCGGAGCTGGACGGCTGGCCCGCCGAACGCGGTCGGCTGCACCTGGCCTACGGCGAATGGCTACGGCGGCAGCGGCGCGCCGTGGACTCACGGGCGCACCTGCGCACAGCGCGGGAGACGTTCGACGCGCTCGGCATGACCGCGTGGGCCGAACGCGCGCGTCGTGAACTCCGCAGCGCCGGGGAGTCCAGCCCCAACCGTGGTCCCGACGCGCGGGAGAAACTGACCCCGCACGAGCTGAGCATCGTGCAGCTGGCCGCGGAGGGCCTGACGAACCGGGAGATCGGGCAGCGCCTCTACCTGTCGCACCGGACGGTCGGCACGCACCTGCACCGGATCTTCCCCAAGCTTGGGGTGAAGTCCCGGGCGGAGCTCAAGGGTGCGTTGGGGCTCGTGAGTGGCAAGGACGGTTAGTGCCAAGGGTGTCTTAGGTACCTACTGGATGTGGTGGCAGTTGGTCGCAGGTCCGTGAAGGCCTCCTTGCCTACTCTGAAGGTAGGGAAGGAGGCCTTCACGGACACCAGAACGCCGGCAACGGCACGTTAAGGCTGGTCCAGTTCCCTCGTGAGTGGCAAGGACGGTTAGAACCGTCCTTGCCACTCACGAGCCAGAGGGCTCACGCGACCGTCGCGTCCAACGTCACTTCCACGTTCCCCCGCGTCGCCTTGGAGTAAGGGCACACCTGGTGCGCGCCCTGGACCAGCTCGTCGGCGGTGGCCTGGTCGATGCCGGTGGCCTCCAGGTGCAGCGCGGCGCTCAGGTGGAACTCACCCGCTTCGGTGTCGTGATGCAGCGTCACTTCGGCGACGACGGCGAGGTCCTCCAGCTTGACCTTCTTGACGCCCGCGACGCGGCGGACGGCGCCCACGAAGCACGACGCCCAGCCCGCGGCGAACAGCTGCTCGGGGTTCGTGCCGTCGCCGGAGCCGCCGAAGGCCTTGGGGACGGCGAGGCCGACGTCGAGCATGCCGTCGGCGGAGGTCGCCCGGCCGCCGTTGCGGCCTTCCGCGGTCGAAGTGGCGACGGCGGTGTACGTGGTTTCAGACATGCCGAAACCGTAGGAAGCCCGACCTGACGGCGGCGCCCGTCGGATGACGTCATTGCTGTACGTCATGGGTGGACGACGTACGCCGATGACGTCGTCCGACGCTCGCGGCCGTCGCGCGCGCTCGCCTACTTTCCGCTCATGTCCAGCCTGCCGCAGGAAGTCCGGTACCGCTTCACCGTGCTCGGCCCGCCCGGCTTCACCAGCGGTGGCACCCGGCTCGACCTCGGCTCGCCGCAGCAGCAGGCGGTCTTGATGCTGTTGCTGGCCAACGCGGGCAGTTTCGTCCGGACCGGTGAGCTGATCGACGGGCTCTGGGGCGAGCGGGCGCCTGCCACCGGTGAGGCCGTCATCCGCACCTACATCTCCCGACTCCGGCGGCTGCTCTCCTTGCAGGGCTTGGGCTCGGCGATCGTCTCGCGGTCCGGCGGTTACCGGCTGGACCCGGATCGTTTCGAGGTGGACGCCGTCGAATTCGCCGGGCTGATCGAGAGTGCGCGACAGGCGCACAACGTGGACACGGCGGCGAAGCTGCTGGAACGCGCGCTCGGTCTCTGGACCGGAACGGCGCTGGCCGGCGTCCCCGGCGAAGCGGCCGAACAGGAACGTGCGCGCCTGGAGCGACTGAAACTGACCGCGACCCAGGAACTGCTCCGGCTGCGCCTCGAACTCGGGGAACACGACGAGGTGATGGCCGAGGTACCCGTGCTGATCGAGCGGAACCGCCTCGAGGAACCGCTGTATGAGATCTATCTTCTCGCCCTTCATCGCGGCGGGCGCCGGGCCGAGGCGCTCGAACTCTACCGCTCGATCCACGAGCTGTTCGACGAAGAACTCGGGGTTCGGCCGGGGCCGAAACTGCGGGCGTTGCACGAGAAGGTGCTTCGGGCCGAGGACGATCCGGTGCCCACGCGTCGTGACCCGGCACCGCTGTTCGCCGGACGCGAGCGCGAACGCGCGGAATTCCGGCGGCTGCTCGCGAGGGACCCGGCCGACGGTGCCGAGGTTCTGTTCCTCACCGGACCGCCCGGCATCGGGAAATCGACCTTGCTGCGGACGTTCGCCGACGACGCGGCGGCCATGGGCAAGCCCGTGCGGCTGTTCGACGGGCTCGACGATCCGGCGGGCGTCCTGCGCCGCCTGCCCGACGGCGCCACGGTCGTGATCGCGGGCAGGGCCGGGCCGGACGCCAGGCTGCTGGTCGATCCGGCGTGGGCGGGAAGGCTCCGGATCCGGAAACTCGAAGCGTTGAGCGAGGCCGAGTCCGTGGCGCTACTCGAAGCACGCGGTGTCGCGCCCGCGCTCCGGAAGTCCATTGTGGACTTCGCGGCGGGCAACCCGTTCGCGCTTTCGCTGGCCGCCGAGATCAGCAGGTCACCGCGGCCCGACGCGGAGCGCTTCGTGGTGGACACGGTTTACGCGCAGCTGGCCGGTGATCCGCCGACGGAGGCACATCGGTGGGCGTTGTACGTGTGCGCGCAAGCGGACCACACCACCGAAGACCTACTCCGGTCCGTGCTGCCGGGAGGACGGTCGTCGGAGCTGTTCGACTGGCTCCGCGACCACCCCTGCGTCGAGACCACCACCCACGGCCTCGTCCTCGGCGGTGTGCTCCGCGAGGTGCTCGACAGGCACCTCCGATGGCGTGACCCGGCGGGCCGCGCACGGATGCGCGGCCGGATCAGCCGGGTCACGACCGGTCGTTGATCAGGTGAGCAGCCACACCGCCGTGTCCGTCGGGAGTTCACCCTCGACGGGGCCACTGGCCATGAGCACTTCGCGGTGCGGCGGCAACGCCACAGGCCTGTCCGAGAAGTTCAGCACGAACGTGAAGCCCGGCTCCCGGGTGAACGCGAGCACGCCGTCGCCCAGCGCCAGCCACTCCAGATTGCCGGGGCCCAGCGCGGGAAGTTCGTTCCGCAAGCGCAAACCGGCGCGGTAGAGCCGGAGCATCGACCCGGGTTCGGCCGCCTGCGCCTCCGCCGTACTGGAGCGCCATTCCCCGGGCTGGGGCAGCCACGTCCCACCGGTGCCGAAACCGAACGGCGGCGCGTCACCGGACCAGGGGAGCGGGACACGGCAGCCGTCACGGCCCGGATCGGCGCCGTCAGTGCGGGCCCACACCGGATCCTGACGCAGTGCGTCCGGGATGTCCTCGATCTCCCATAGCCCGAGCTCCTCTCCTTGGTAGACGTACAGACCACCGGGCAGCGCCATGGTCAGCAACGCGGCCGCCCGCGCCCGCCTGGTCCCGAGTTCTCGGTCCACCGGGGTGCCGTGCAGCCGGTCGGCGAACGCGAAGCCGGTGTCACCTTGGCGGCCGTACCGGGTGACGTGCCGGGTGACGTCGTGGTTCGACAGCACCCAGGCCGCGGGCGCGCCGACCTCCTCGTGTGCCGCCAGCGTCCGCTCGATGACGTCCCGGAAACGCGCGGAATCCCACGGGCACACCAGGAAATCGAAGTTGAACGCCGCGTGCAGCTCGTCGCGGCGGAGGTACCGCGCGGCCCGCGACATGTCCGGCAGCCACATCTCACCGACCATCACCCGGTCGCCGGGGTAGCTGTCGGCGATCTTGCGCCACGACCGGTAGATCTCGTGCAGCCCCTCCTGATCGGAGAACGGCGTCTCGTCGCCGGGATCGACGTCGGGCAGCCGCGGGTCCTTCACCAGCCCGTCGGCGACGTCGATGCGGAAACCGTCGACGCCGCGGTCGAACCAGAACCGCAGCACGTCCTCGAAATCGGCGCGGATGTCCTGGTTGTCCCAGTTGAAGTCCGGCTGGCGTGAGCTGTACAGGTGCAGGTACCACTCGCCGTCCGGGACCCGTGTCCACGCGGAGCCGCCGAAGCGCGACTTCCAGTTGTTCGGCGGCTCGGAGCCGTCCGGCCCGCGACCCGGCCGGAACCAGAACCGTTGCCGCTCCGGTGATCCCGGCTCCGCCGCGAGTGCCTCCTTGAACCAGCGGTGCTCGTCGGAGCAGTGGTTCGGCACGATGTCGATGATCACGCGGATCCCCTTGGCGTGGGCCGCGGCGATCAGGTCCTCCGCTTCGGCGAGCGTGCCGAAGAGCGGGTCGATCTCCCGGAAGTCGGCGACGTCGTAGCCGCCGTCGTCCATCGGCGACGGGTACCACGGGGTGAACCAGATCGCGTCGATCCCCAGCTCGGCCAGGTAGTCCAGCCGCGCGCGGACGCCGGCGAGATCGCCGACGCCGTCGCCGTTCCCGTCGGCGAAACTGCGGATGTAGACCTGGTAGATCGCCGCGCTCCGCCACCATCCGGCGGACTGCCCCAATGCGGTCACGGAAATGCCCTCCTCAGTCGTACGTGGATACCCCGAATGCGGCGAAGAATTCAGCCCTTGAGGCTGCCGGCGGTGAGCCCGGCGAGAATATGCCGCTGGAACGCCAGGAACAGCGCCACCATCGGCAGACTGGCCAGCACCATGCCCGCGACGAGCACGTTCAGCGGCATGTCGATGGCCACCCGCTGCAGCATCACCGACAGCGTCTGCTTTTCGGTGTCCGGGAACACCAGCAGCGGCCAGATGAAGTCCTTCCACGCGGCCACCACCGCGAGGATCGAGACCACGGCCAGGATCGGCCGGGAGATCGGCAGGATGATGCGCCACAGCGTGCGCACCGGTCCCGCGCCGTCGAGGCGCGCGGCCTCGATCAGCTCGTCCGGGATCTGGTCGAAGAACCGTTTCAGCAGGTAGATGTTGAACGCGTTGGCGGCGGCGGGAAGCCAGACCGCCGCCGGCGAGTTGATCAGGTTGACGTTCAGCAGCGGCAGGTCGGTGATCGTCACGTAGGTGGGCACCAGCAGCGCCGCCGCCGGCAGCATCAACGTCACGAGCATCAGCCCGAGCACGACGTTGCCGAACTTCGGCCGCAGCTTCGACAACGCGAACGCCGCGGGGACGTCGATCGCCAGCTGGGCCAGCCAGGCGCCGCCCGCGACGATGACGGTGTTGAGGAAGTACTTGCCGAGACTCAGCTGGTCCCACGCGTCGGCGAAGGTCTCCGGATGCCACTCGTCCGGGATGAACGTCGCCGGCGTCTGCGCCAGTTCTTGCGGTGACTTCATCGCGCCGGTCACCGCCCAGTACAGCGGGAACAGGAACGCGATGACGAACAGGAGCAGGGTGCAGCCGAAGATCACGGCGTACCCGATCTTGCCGCCGGGACTGCGGAGCGTGCTGGGGGAGACGAGCGTCCTCATGACTGATCCGCCTTCCGGGTCAGGCGCACGTACAACGCGGAGAACACCCCGAGCGCGACGAACAGGAGCAGGCTCAACGCGCTCGCCGAGCCGAAGTCGTTGTAGACGAAGGCGTAGCGGTACAGCAGCAGGAGCACGGTGACGGTCGAGTCGTCCGGTCCGCCGCCGGTCATCACGTACGGCTCGGTGAACACCTGCATGGTCGCGACGACCTGCAGCAACAGGAGCACCAGCAACACGAACCGGGTCTGCGGCAGCGTGACATGGATCAGGCGTTTCCACAGCCCGGCGCCGTCCAGCTCCGCGGCTTCGTAGAGCTCACCAGGGATGGTGCCGAGCGCGGCGAGGTAGATCAGCGTGGTGCTGCCCATGTTCGCCCACGTCGACACGAACACCAGCGACAGCATCGACGTGTCGCTCGAGTCGAGCCACTGGCCGCCGGGCAGGCCCACGGCGCCGAGTGCGGAGTTGAACAGGCCGGCGCCCGGGTCGTAGAACCACTTCCACATCAGGGCGGTGACCACCGGCGGCAGCATCACCGGCAGGTAGACCGCGAGCCGGAAGAACGCCTTGGCGTGCCGCAGTTCGTTGAGCAGCACCGCGGTCACGAACGGCACCACGAACCCGAAGACCAGGGCGAGCACGGTGAACAACAGCGTGTTACGCCAGGCGATGCCGAACAGCGGGTCTTCGAACAGGCGGGTGAAGTTGTCGAAGCCGACCCACGTCGGCGGGTTGACGAAGTCGACCTGCTGGAAGCTCAGCAGGACCCCGCGCACGATCGGGTACCAGGAGAACAGGGCGAACACCACGAGCGCGGCGCACAACAGGCCGTACGCGGTGAGATTCTCCTTGAGCTTGCGGCGCGACCGGTTCCGGCGGCGTTCGGCGGCCGAAGCCACCGGGCGACCGGCCCGCGACGACGCTGTCGCGGGCCAGTCGAGAACGCTACTTGACCTGGGCGAGGACACTGTTGACCTTCGACACGGCCGACGACAGCTGCTGATCGATGTTCGCGTTCCGATCGGTGAGCACCGCCTGCATCACGCTGTCGAGAATGGCGTAGACCTGCTGCGCGTTCGGCGGTTCGATACTGCCCTTGATCCGCGAACCGGCGTCCACATAGGACTGGTAGTTCTCGGCGGGAACGTTGGCGTGCTTGGCTTTAATCGCGAGCTGCTGGTCGCGGACCGCGCCCTGCCAGACGTCCGGGGTCGGCTCGGCGGGCAGCCCCACCGGCTGTTTGCCGTCGACGTACTGCTGGACGTGCTTCTCGAAGCGCTCCGGGTTGAGGTACTTCCAGCGGACCCATTCCAGACCTGCCTTGATCTTCTCCGGCGAGGCCTTGGGGTTGATCATGTAGCCCTCGCCGCCGAGCAGCGTGCCCTGCCCGCCCGGCATCCCGGCGACGCCGTAGTCCTCGTACTTGCCGTTGAACTGCTTGACCAGCACCGGGACGTTGTCCGGTGCGGCCATGTACATGCCGAGCTGGCCCGCGCCCATCATGCGCTGGACGTCCTGTGCTTCGAGGAGCTGCTTGCTGCCCATGGTGTCGTCGTCCCACCGCATGGCGCGCAGCTGGTTCAGGGCGGCCTTGGCCTTGTCGTTGTCGAACGCGGCGACCCATTTGTCGCCGTCCTTGCGGGCGACCTCGCTGCCCATCGAGTAGAGCCAGGCGGTCAGATGCCAGCCGCCCTGGTTGTTCTTGCTGTAGTCGGCGTACCCGACCGTGCCGTTGCCCAGCGCGGCGATCTTCTTCGCGGCGTCGCGGACTTCGTCCCAGGTCTGCGGCGGTTTGTTCGGGTCCAGCCCTGCTTTCTGGAACAGCGGGCGGCTGTAGACCAGGCCCATGCTGTAGTTCATCGTCGGCAGGCCGTAGAGCTTGCCGTCGGCGTCCCGGAAGTTGTCCAGTAATTCCGGTTTGATGTCGCCGAAGTTCTTCAGGCCCTTGGCCGCTTCGGTGATGTCGGCGGCCTGGCGGCGCGTGATGATCTGCGCCGGGTCGGTGAAGTAGACGTAGTAGACGTCTTCGAGCTGCCCGCCGGCGAGCTTGGCGGAGAACGTCTTCGGATCCATGAACCCTTCGTGGGGCTCGATGTCGATGTCCGGGTGGGTCTCCTCGAACTCCTTGACGTCGGCGTCGAACACGCCGCGCTCGAACGGCTGGCTGGTCGGGGGCTGGCCGGTCACGGTGATCTTGACCTTGCCCCCGGTGCTTTCACCGGAACCGGAACCGCAGGCGGCCACCCCCAGGATGAGTCCGCCCGCGAGGAGCAGGCAGAACATCCGGCGGCGCACGGTGGGGGACCAAGTGCTGCTCATCTTCAAGCCTCATCTCGGGATCGCGACGGCTGTCACGTGATTGCGGTCACTCTAAAGTGAAGCCCCGGATCTACGCAATAACTGGATGAGAACTTGCAACTTTCCGACATCCCTCGTCGCCGAGTGCCCCAAGCGCGTGAAGGCCCCCTTCCCCTTGGCTGAGTCGAGGGAAGGGGGCCTTCATGTACTTCACCGAACACGCGTGCTTGGAGCCGGAACTCGCGTGCCTGAAGGCGGAACTCTCACATCCGCCCTCAAGCACGCGTGATCCGGCTCCAGGCACACGTGTTCCGGGAGAGAGGCTAGATACGGCGGGCGGTGGAGCCCCGGACGACGAGTTCGGGGGCGAACAGCAGTTCCTCGGCCGCGACCTCGCCGCCGTTTATGCGCTTGACCAGCAGTTCCACCACGGCGCGGCCCATCGCCTCGATCGGCTGGCGGGTCGTGGTCAGCGGCGGATCGGTGCAGTTCATCAGGGCCGAATCGTCGTAGCCGACCACCGAGACGTCTTCGGGAACCGACAGGCCCTGCCGCCGGGCCGCGCGGATCGCGCCCAGTGCCAGGAGATCGCTCGCGCACAGGACGGCCGTCGCGCCGCGCGGGTACAGCCTGGCCGCGGCGGCGTGCCCGCCCTCGATGGAGAACATGCCGTGTTCGACGAGTTCGTCCAGGACCGGGAGCCCGAGTTTCGCCGCGTAGGCGCGGAACGCCTCGAGTTTGCGCCGCGACGGCACGTGGTCGTTCGGGCCGAGGACGAGACCGATCTTCTCGTGCCCGAGTGAGCTCAGGTGGCCGACGACCTGCTCGACGGCGACCGCGTCGTCGCACGAGATCTGCGGCAGTCCGAGGTGGTCGACGGCGGCGTTGATCAGCACCGTCGGCAGGCGGCGCTCGGCGAGATGGTGGTAGTGGGAGTGCACCGCGTCGGCCTGGGCGTAGAGCCCGCCGGCGAACACGACACCGGAAACCTGCTGTTGCAGCAGCAGTTCGACGTACTCGGCTTCGGAGACGCCGCCCGCGGTGCGGGTGCACAGCACCGGGGTGAAGCCCTGCTGGGCGAGTGCGTTGCCCATGATCTCGGCCAGCGCGGGGAAGATGGGGTTCTGGAGTTCGGGAAGGACCAGTCCGACCAGTCGGGCACGATCTCCGCGCAGCTGGGTCGGTCGTTCGTAGCCCATCACGTCCAGCGCGGTGAGGACGGCGGCCCGGGTGCTGGCGGAGACCCCGGACCGGCCGTTGAGCACCCGGCTGACCGTGGCTTCACTGACCCCGACCTTGCGGGCGACTTCGGCAAGACGACGCGTCATGGTTGCAACATTACCGCAAGCGAGCGCAAAAACTAGACACTCTTGATCGGTGCGGTTGCCCGAAAGTCACGCGAGGAAGGCACGAGGGCGGCGGCCGCGGGCGCGGCGAAGCAGACGACCGCGCACGCCGCCAGCACCGGCTCCGCCCCGAACCGGTCGATCGCGGGGGCGATGAGCGCGAGCCCGGCGGGCGCCAGTCCATAGGAGAACAGGAAGTCCAAAGAGGACACGCGCGCGAGCTTCCCCGGCTCGACCTCCCGCTGGGTCGCGGTGAACCACGGGACGTTGAACAGTTCGATGCCCAGCCCGGCGACCGCGTAGGCGGCGATGACGAAGGCCGGGTGCACCGGGAACAGCAGGCTCAGTGGCGCGAAGCCGTAGCAGCCGAGCCCGAGCAGCGCCGCCCGGCCCTGCCGTTTCGGTCGCCAGCGCGCGATGACGACGGCGCCCGCGAGGGCGCCGACGGTGTACGCGGTGAGCCCGGCGGCCAGGACGGCTTCGGTGTCGTAGCGGTCGCGGCTGACCAACGGCAGTACGACGCCGGTGGCGGAATAGCCGGTCGCGATCACGGCGGTCAGCGCGCCGAGCCCGGCCAGGAACCACGGATGACGGCGAGCTTCGCGGAGACCGTCGGCGAACTCGCCGAAGAAGCGGATCCTGGTCGTGGCCGGGGCGGGCGCGAAAGTGCCTCGCGGCGGGATCATCGCCGCGCCCAGCCACAGCACTCCGGTCCCGATCACCAGGGCCGACGTAGAGGCGAACTGCGAGAGCAAGGCGGTGAGCCCGGGGGCGACCAGGGTCGTGACCCGGACGGCGAGCGTCATCGCGGCGTTGGCCTGCTGGCGCCGGTCTTCGGCGATCACTTCGGCGGTCAGCGCCTGGAACGCCGGGCGGCACGCGCCCTGCCCGATGCCGACGACGGCGGCCGCGACGGCCATCACCACGACCGATCGGCCCATACCGACCGCGATCAGGGGAGTGGCGGCACCCGCGACGAAACCGGCCCAGAGCACGACCCCGCGCCGTGAGTACCGGTCGGCCAGTACGCCCGCCACCGGTACGGCCACGAGGAATCCCGCGGTCCGCGCGGCGAGCACGATGCCGAGGTCCACAGCCGAAAGCGACCGTTCCAGCACCGCGAGTCCGAGGATGAACGGCAGGGCCCAGGTCGCCAGCCCGGAGGCGGTGTTCCCGGTCCAGAGCCGGAGGAACGACAGGCTGCGGAACACCGGGGTGACGATAGCAAGGAGAGACAGCAGGCCCTTTCGCGCTCTACTCTGCCTCCCGTGCGCACGCCGACCTCGGACCGAGGCCCGGCCAGGCGCCTCCGCGGCGGGGCCGTGGGGGTCCTGACCGGCACTTTGGCGACCGGTGCGCACGCCGGGACCAGCGGACGCGTCCCCGACCTCGGCGTGGTCGTGCTGCTCGTCGTCCTGCTGAGCTGGGTGGCGTACGCGTTCGCGGGACGCCGTCGCGGTCCGCTCGCCATCCTCGGCCTGGTGGCGGGCGGGCAACTGGCGATGCACGCCTGCCTGACCTTCCTGACCTGGCAGTCGCACGCCCACCACGCCGAGGGCCCCGGCAACGGCCTGGCCATGGCGGCCGGGCACGCCGCGGCGACCCTTGTGGTGGCGATGGTGCTCGCGGGCGCCGAGCGCGTCCTGTTCGCGCTCACGGCGTTGATCGCTTCGGTCCTTCCACGCCGTCTGACACCGCGGCTGGCGACGGCGCCGCTGCGGATCCACGTCCCGCTCGTGGTGAAGTTCCCCGCGACCGAGGCGCTCCTGCGAGACGTGCTTTCCCGGCGCGGCCCGCCGGTGACGTTCGCCTGATCCCCGAAACCCTGCCGAGACCCCTGTCGCGGCAGGGCTCAGCACGCGTGCCGTGACCACACCGGCGCGCGGCGCAGGCGCACGCCTCCCCACCGACGCCTCAGGAGTCCCCCATGGCAACGCGAATCGAATCGACCACGAGCCCGCCGCGCGCGTCCGGCTGGCGCGGACTGTTCCTCCGTCTCCACTTCTACGCCGGCGTTCTCGTCGGCCCGTTCGTCCTCATCGCCGCGCTCACCGGCGTTCTGTACGCGGCGACTCCGCAGATGGAGTCCTGGATCTACGCCGATCAGCTCCGGGCACCCGTCGGGCTGAACCAGGTCTCACTCTCCGACCAGGTCAAAGCGGCACAAGCCGCGAACCCCGGCGGTGACCTGGTCGCCATCCGGCCCGCTCCCGAACCGGGCGACACCACCCGCGTGCTCTTCGCCGAGGACGGGCTCGGCGAGTCCGAACGACGCGCGATCTTCGTCGACCCCGCCACCGCGCAGGTGCGCGGGGATCTCGTCGCGTACGGCTCGAGCGGCGCCTTGCCGTTCCGGACCACGCTCGACCAGTTGCACCGCAACCTGCTTCTCGGTGAGCCAGGACGGCTCTACAGCGAACTGGCCGCGTCCTGGCTGTGGGTGGTCGCGCTGGGCGGTCTCGTGCTGTGGGTGAGCCGCCGCCGCGCCCGCCGGAACGAGAAGAGCGAATCCGCGCGCGGGAAGTCGGTGCGCCGTCACGGATCTGTCGGCCTGTGGGTGCTGCTCGGCGCGCTGTTCCTTTCCGCGACAGGGCTGACGTGGTCGGCGTACGCGGGCGAGAACGTCTCGGCGCTGCGTGAATCCCTCGGCTGGGCCACCCCGGCGTTGAAGGTGGCCGGCGCCGGCGAGCACGCCGGCCACGCCGGGCACTCGGGTCACGGTGAAGCGCCCGCCGCGAAACCCGAGAGCGTGGACGCGATGCTCGCGTCGGCCCGTGCCGCCGGGGTCGACGCGCCGTCGGTGGAGATCGGGCTGCCCGCGGAACCCGGCGCTCCGTGGCAGGTGGCGGAAGTCGAGCGCGGCTGGCCGACGCAGGTCGACGCCGTCGCGGTCGACGGGACCACCGGGCAGATCCTGGGCGAGGTGCGGTTCGCCGACTACCCGCTGATGGCCAAGCTCGCCCGCTGGGGGATCGACGCGCATATGGGCGTGCTGTTCGGCTGGCCCAACCAGCTCGTGCTGCTCCTGCTCGGCGCCGGTCTGGTCACGCTGGTCGTGCTCGGCTACCGCATGTGGTGGCGGCGTCGGCCGACCCGCGCCACCGGGCTGACCTTCGGGCGGCCCATCCCGCGCGGTCAGTGGCGCAAGGCGCCGCTCGCCTTGGTGGTGGGTCTTCTCGTCCTCGCGGCCGCGATCGGCTGGTTCGTGCCGCTGTTCGGGATCAGCCTGCTGGCGTTCCTGGTGATCGACCTGCTGCTGGGCCTGCGGTCCCGTGGCCGGTCCACACCGGACTCGACCGACGTCACCGGGTGAGTTCCGCGCTCGCCGCCCACAACCGGGCGGCGAGCGCGGTGTCGGCGAGTTTCCCGCGGACCGGTTCCCGGCGGGGTTCGCCGCGCAGGCCGAACAGCCGGGGGCCGAACATCTCGCCGCCGCGCACGGCGGGATCGAGGACAGCGCGGACAGCGGGCCAGGCTCCGGCTTCCTTGCCCTGCAACAGAAGCCCGGCCGGGAACTTCCGCCCGGCCGGTGCCGCGTGCACCGGCCGCGGCGGGGTCAGGGAATCGAGCGCGCCACCGGGATGGTCGACGACACTCAGTACCGTGCTGCCTGCTGCGCGCAGCCGCCTGTCGAGTTCGAAGGCGAACAGCATCTGGGCCAGCTTCGAGCGCGCATAAGTGCGTTTGGGCTGGTAGTCGCGTTTGCTCTGAAGATCGTCCAGGTCGAGTTCCGCCGACTTGCCCACGAAACTGCCCGTGGTGACGATGCGACCGGACTCCGCCGCTTCGAGCAGGGGCATCAGCCGGTGCACCAGCACGAAATGCCCGAGATGGTTGGTGGCGAAGGTCAGTTCGAGGCCATCGGCGGTCTCTTGCCTCGGCTGGTCCTCCAGGAGCACACCCGCGTTGCAGACGACGGCGTCCAGCCGTTCGGTCCCCAGAGTGTCCACAGAGGACTCGATGGACGAGAGGTCGGAAAGGTCGAGCCGCAGGTGCCCGAGTCTCGCGTCCGGAACCCGCGTGCGGATCGAGGTCATCGCGGCATCGGCCTTGGCGGCGTTCCGGCTGCCGAGGAACACGGTCGCGCCGGATCCGGCGAGCTGTTCGGCGACGAAGTAGCCGATCCCCGCGTTGCCGCCGGTGACCAGGAAGGTCTTGCCGTCGGCGCGCGGCAAATGGTGGACGTCCCAGTGACCCATGACAGGCTCCTCAAAGTCGAATCCACTCCGAAGATACACTCATTACGATTTCGGAGTGACTTCGATATAAGGTGGTCGCGTGGAACGGACCGAGCCGGGCAGGCGTGAACGCAAGAAGGCGGCGACACGCCAAGCCCTGTCGAGGGCGGCCCGAGAGCTGTTCCTGGAACGGGGCTTCGACAACGTCACCGTCGCCGAGATCGCGGACGCGGCGGACACGGCGGTGTCGACGCTCTTCGCGCACTTCCCTGGTGGCAAGGAGGCGCTGATCCTCGGAGACGGCCATGAACGCGAAGCGGCCTTGGCCGCCGCGGTGCGTGATCGGGCCGAGGGCACCTCGATCCTCGAGGCGTTGCGGGACTTCCTCGCGACCCGCGGCCCGTTCCATCCGGATCCGGACCCGCTGTCGCGCCGTGTCGCGGACCTGGTGATCGCCACCCCGGCGCTGCGTGCCTACGCCAGGGCGCTGTGGACGGGTTGCGAGAACGCGCTGACGAAGGTCATCGCCGAGGAATCGGGTCAGGACGACTTCTCAGTGCGGTTGCTGGCGCGTTATGTCCTGGAGGTGCCGGATCTGGCCGGAGTCGAGGCTGATCCGGCCGCGGCGCTGGACGCCGCTTTCGTCTTCCTGCGGCGAGGCTGGCCTGACCTGGAGCGATGAAGGGTCTGCTCTTGCGGCTGTCCGAGGTGGACGCCGACGGTCCGGGCCATCGCCTATTTCGATGAGCTCGTGGCCAGGCAAAGCCCGCCTTGCCGACTTGGTGCGCGCCACCGCGGCGCTCGCGGGCCGCGCCGGGACGGCGTCCAGGCGCCACTGCGGTTCGCCCGACGGCGACCCGGCGCTTCGTGCTGCTTCGGGACGGCGCGATGGCCACCGGCTGCCTGTCCGATCCCGAACCGATCTGTGAAACCTTCCGCGAGGGAGTCGAGGACCTGCTGAGGCTTCACGTCGCCTCGCGCTAGCTCGGCGGCTGCTGAGCAGGCGGGTTCGGCGGTGTCTGGTCCGGCTGACCTGGCTGGGCGTAACCGGGCTGTGCGGCCGGGTATCCCGGCTGGGCGGCCATCGGGTAATGGACCGGCGGGACGAAGCCCGGCTGCTGCCGGGACGACCGGCCGCTCTTGACGACCGCGACCGCGACCAGCAGCCAGGACAGCAGTGAGGCGGAGTCGAACAGCAGGCCGATCACCAGGTAGATCGAGCGGATGTCATCGACGGACAGGTTGCCGGACTCGCTCCAGTCCGGCACGTTCAGCGCCACGAACTGCCACACGATGCTCATCACCGTCGTGACGAGCATGACCGTGAAGGCGGCCACCATCAGGCCGGAGACTCCCCGGGCGCGTCCTTTGACCGAGACGATCAGACCGAGCAGGCCCACCGCGAGTTGCAACACCAGTGGGATGGTCTCGATGCTCGCGAACGCAAAGGGTGACATGTCTGCCTTCCTCAGGTCTCCGCCGGAGATCGGGGGCCGGCGACGCCGCGGAGATCGTATGCGGTGAGCCGCCGTCCGCGTGGCGGGTTTCGGGAAATCACAACGCCCTGCCGCCGGTCCCCGATGGGACCGCCGGTGCGTCAGGTACGCGCCGACGACCGTCAGCGGTCACCGATCTTCAGAACCCGATGGGCAGTCCCGCGTAGTTCTCCGCCAGGCCCGCCCGGCCCGCCTCGCTCCGCGCCAGCCACTGCAACTGCGAAAGCTGTAACTGCCGATCGAACGGGTCGCCGGACTGGTGCAGCATCGTCGTCATCCACCACGAGAAGTGCGTACACCGCCAGACCCGGCGCAGCGCGGTGTCGGAGTACGCGTCGGCGAGAGCGGAGTCCTTGTCCCGTACCAAAGCGGCCAGCGCGGGGGCGAGGAGGGCGACGTCGGCGACGGCGAGGTTGAGGCCCTTCGCGCCGGTGGGCGGCACGATATGGGCGGCGTCACCGGCGAGGAACAGGCGGCCGTGCCGCATGGGTTGCTGCACGAAACTGCGCATGGGCAGCACGCTCTTGTCCGTGATCGGCCCCGGCGTGAGCGTCCAGCCGTTCTGGCCGTGACCGAGCCTGGTCGCGAGCGCTTCCCAGATCCGGTCGTCGGACCAGGCGCCGATGTCGGTGCCGTTGGGCACCTGCAGGTAGAGCCTGCTGACGCTGGCCGAGCGCATCGAATGCATGGCGAAACCGTCGGGATGCCACGCGTAGATGAGCTCGTCGGTCGAAGGGGCGACGTCGGCGAGCACGCCGAGCCACGAGTACGGGTAGGTGCGTTCCCAAGTCTGCTTCACGGCGTCGGGGATCGCGGTGCGGCAGGGGCCGAAGGAGCCGTCGCAGCCGACGACGACGTCGGCGTCCAGCCGCTGCTGTGTGCCGTCCGCGTCGGTGAAAGTGACGTAGGGCCGCTCGGTCTCGATGTCGTGCACGGCGGTGCCGGTGACTTCGTAGTGGATCTGCTGCCCGGCAGTCGCACGCGCCTTGCCGAGGTCCTTCGTCACCTCGGTCTGGCCGTACACGGTGACGCTTCGGCCCACCAGGTCCACGAAGTCGAGGTGATGCCGTTCCTCGGGCCATTGCAGATGGATACCGCGGTGCTCGTCGCCTTCGCGATCGAGCCGGTCGCCGAGTCCTGTCTCACGAAGGAGGTCCACTGTGGACTGTTCGAGGATGCCCGCCCGGATCCGCGCTTCGACGTACTCGCGCGAGCGGGTCTCCACGATCACCGACTCGACCCCTGCGAGATCGAGCAGATGCGACAAGAGCAGTCCGGCCGGGCCGGCGCCGACGATGGCGACTGGGGTACGCATGACCGGAGTCTGATCGCGCGGCCGCGGAACCGCTAGCGGTCGCTTCCACTCAGTGAAACCCGCAGGCTCCGGCCGATTCCGGCGGCCGCGACCTGGAGTGCGGAGATCAGCCGGGCCCGGCCGCGGCTCAGATCCGGGACGACCAGGCCGAGCGCCGCGACGACGTCGCCACCCGACGGCCGGATCGGGACGGCGACCGAGCACGCGCCCCGGCTCATCTCCTCGACGGTCTGCGCGTAGCCCTCTCGCCGGACCCGCCGCAACTGCTCGCGCAGGCGGCCGGGCTGCGTGACGGTGTACGGCGTGACGCGGGTCAGCGAAGCGAGCACTTGCCGTTGAACCTCCTCCGGTGCCCAGGCCAGCAGGACCTTCCCGATCCCGGTGGCGTGCAGCGGCAGCCGTCCGCCGATCCGGCTGACCACCGGCACGGACGCGTTCCCGGAGAGCCGGTCGAGGTAGAGCACCTGGTCGCCGTCACGTTCGCCGAGGTGGACGGTGGCGCCGGTCGCGCCGTAGAGATCCTGGAGGAAGGGGGCGGCGACCTGCCGCAGTTCGAACTGGACGGGCGCGAGCAGCCCGAGGTCCCACAGCCGTCTCCCGACCGCGTACCGGTCCTCGCGCCGCTCCAGCGCACCCAGCCCGACGAGTTCGCGGGCGAGCCGGTGGGCGGTGGGCAGCGGCAGGCCGGCCCGCTGCGAGAGTTCGGTCAGCGACAGCTCACGATGGTCGACGTCGAAGGCGCCGAGCAGCGCGAACGCCCGCGACGTGACGCTGGCACCGGGGGTCGACAGGTTCCCGGGCATGCGCCCATCCTCTCACTGAGTGGAAGTCAAGACGAGCCCGAGCCACAGCCCGCCGACGGCGAGCACGATGGACACCGGGACCGTGAGCAGCCCGAGCCTGGTGAACTCGCCCAGCTCGGCGCGGGTGTCGTGCCGGTGCAAGATCCGCCGCCACAACAGCGTCGCCAGCGAACCGACGTAGGTCAGGTTCGGCCCGAGGTTGACCCCGATCAGCACGGCCAGCACCACCGGTGTCCCGCCGGCGGTGGCGAGCGGCAGCAGCACGAGCACGGCGGGCAGGTTGTTGATCAGGTTGGCGAGGACGGCCGCCACCGCGGCGGCGCCGAGCAGGGCGGGGAACGAGGTGGAAGACGGCACCAGGTGGCTGAGCGCCTCATCCAGTCCGTTGTCGACGACGGCGCGGACCACGATCGCCAGCGCGAGCACGAAAGCGACGAAGGGGATGCTCGCCGATCGCACGATCGCGGCGGGCGACGTCCTTCGCTGCGCGAGGGCACGGCAGGCCAGGACGGCGGCACCGGCGAACGCGGCCCACGCGGGGCTGACGTCCAGCAGGGACGCGACCACGAACCCGGCCAGCGTCAGGACGAGCACGACGAGGACGAACGCCGGGACTTTCCCGGCCGGGACCGCTTTTCCCCCTCGTGGCCGGGCCGCCAGGTCGGCGGCGAAGAACCGGCGGAACACCACGTATTCGGTGAGCACGGCCGCGAGCCAGGGCAAGGTCATCAGCGCGGTGAACCGCAGGAACGAGATCCCGGTCGCGGCGACGGCGAGCAGGTTGGTCAGATTGGACACCGGCAGCAGCAACGAGGCCGAGTTCGCCAGATGCGTACAGGCGTAGGCGTGCGGTTTGGCCCGCGCGCCCATCCGCGCGGCGGTGGCGAACACGACCGGGGTCAGCAGGACGACGGTGGCGTCCAGGCTGAGCACCACGGTGACCGCCGCGGCGACGACGAACACCGCCGGCAGCAGCCGTTGTGGCCGTCCCCGGCTGAACCGCGCCATGAGTGTCCCGGCCGCCTGGAACAGTCCTTCGTCGTCGCACAATTTGGCCAGGACGAGCACCGCGGCGAGGAAGGCGACGACCGGGGCGAGCCTGGTCACTTCGTCGAGGGCGTCGGGGAACGAGATCGCCCCGGCCGCCAGGACGATCCCGGCGGCGGGGACGGCCGCGACCGCCTCCGGGAGTCCGCGTGGCCGGATCACCGCGAAGGCCAGGACGACCAGCAAGAGCGCGATGGACACCATCTCGCCGGGAAAGCCTGTCAGTGCGAACCTCCTCCGGGTGAAGCCGACTCCGGCAATCTAGGCTGGGCCTGGTGCGAGAGACGAACTGGGCGGGAAATCAGAGCTTCACCGCGGAACGGATCTTCCGCCCGCGCACCGTCGATCAGATCCAGGACGTCGTGGCCGGAGCGGCCGCGGTCAGGGCTCTCGGCAGCGGGCACTGTTTCAACGACATCGCGGACTGTCCGGGTGGCGTCCTGCTCGATCTGTCCGCGCTCGACGGCGACGCCGTCCTCGACGCGGACTCGGCGACGGTCACGGTGCCCGCGGCGGCCCGCTACGGCGACATCGCCGTCCAGGTCCACGCTGCCGGGTTCGCGCTGGCCAACCTCGCTTCGCTGCCGCACTGTACGGTGGCGGGCACCGTCGCGACGGCGACCCACGGCTCCGGGCGGCGGAACCAGAGCCTGGCGTCGGCGGTGTCCGGTTTGGAGCTGGTGACCGCCGACGGTGGGCTGAAGACCTTCTCCCGGCACGACGGCGTGGTCGTCGGCCTCGGCGCGCTGGGTGTGGTGACCCGGCTGACCCTCGAGCTGGTCCCGTCGTTCGATCTCCGGCAAGACGTCTTCGACGGCCTTCCCTGGGAATCGGTGTACGAGCACTTCGACGAGATCCAGGACGCCGGTTACAGCGTCAGCCTGTTCACGAACTGGGCCCGCGACGAGGTCGACCAGGTCTGGGTCAAAGGATCGGGGCAACCGGGCGCGGACTTCTTCGGCGCGACGGCGGCGGACGGGCCACGGCATCCGGCCCACGCGGCGGGCATCCCGGCGGACAACTGCACGCGTCAGCTCGGCGTCACCGGGCCGTGGCACGAACGGATCCCGCATTTCCGCCTGGACTTCACGCCCAGCGTCGGGAACGAACTCCAGACCGAGTACTTCGTGCCCGTCCGGCACGCCGTCGCGGCAATGGAGGCGATGCGCGGACTCGGGCACCGGCTGGCGCCCGTCCTGCTCACCTCAGAGATCCGCACGGTCGCGGGGGACGACCTGTGGCTCAGCCCGTTCCACGGTGGAGGCCGGCTGGCGCTGCACTTCACGTGGCTGCCGGACGAGAAGGCGGTCCGCGAGCTGCTGCCCGTGATGGAGGAGCGGCTGGCACCGTTCGACGTCCGGCCGCACTGGGGAAAACTCTTCCACCGCGCGGCGGATTACCCGAAGCTGGCCGATTTCCGGGCGCTCGCCGGCGAACTGGACCCGGACGGCAAGTTCCGGAACCCGTTCGTCCGGCGGCACGTGTTCGGGGATGGCTAGTCCGATTGCGACCAAGCCGCGACGGGCAGTGAGAGGTACACGCCGACGTCGTCGATCCCGGTCGCGGATTCGATGCTCGTGCGCAGCAGGTCCACCCGCTCCTGGCGGTTGTCCGCCCGGCTCGGGAACCACTTCGACCTGACCTCCACCAGGAGGTCGAGTCCGAAGCGGTCGAACGGTCCCGGTGCGCGGAAACGCAGTTCGACGTCGCCGGGCTGGAGGTCGCCGTCGTAGGGCTCCTCGGGGCATTCCACCGCGACGGACACGAGATGCGGCAGAACCGAGCCGAGCTCACGCAGCTTGGCTTCGGGAAGATGGGGCGCGTAGGTGATTTCCACGAGAGGCACGAGCACAAGCTTAGGGCAGGCGAAACTGCTATCGTGGCGGCAGTTGCTTGCTCGCGCGGGAAGATCCCCGGCTGCTGCACTGGAGCCGCTCGTTTCTCCCGAGGAGCCTGCATGTCTCTTCCCCTCGCCCGTCGTATGGACGGCGTCACCAGTTCTCCCGTGCGCGACCTGCTCGCGCTCACCGCCCGCCCGGGCGTGATCTCGTTCGCCGGTGGGATGCCCGCACCGGAACTGTTCGATGTGGACGGCCTCCACGCCGCCTTCGACCGGGCACTCGCCGACAGGTCCGCGTTGCAGTATTCGCCCACCGAAGGGAATCCGCGGCTGCGCGAGCTGCTCGCGCAGCGGCTGTCCGGTCGTGGGGTCACGACCACTGTGGACGATCTGCTGATCACCACGGGTTCACAGCAGGGCCTGCAACTGCTGAGCACCGCGTTGCTCGACCCCGGCGCCACCGTGCTGGTGGAAGAACCGGTGTACCTGTCGGCGCTGCAATGCTTCCAGCTCGCCGAGGCACGTGTCGTGCCCGTTCCCGGCGACGCGGACGGGATCGATCCGGCCGCGCTGGACGAGATCGCGGCCAGGGAACGGCCGGCGCTGCTGTACCTCGTCCCGACGTTCTCGAATCCCTCCGGGCGCACGATCGGTCCGGAGCGACGCCGCGCGCTCGCGGAAGTGATCGCGCGTCACGGGTTCTGGCTCGTCGAGGACGATCCGTACCACGAGCTGCGCTATCGCGGCGAACGCGAGCAACCGCTGTCGGCCCGCCCCGAGCTCGCCGGGCGCACGATCTATCTCGGCACGTTCTCGAAGGTGATCGCGCCCGGGATGCGGCTGGGCTGGTTCCGGGCGCCGAGGGAACTGCTGCGCCGCGTCACGATCCTCAAGCAGGCGACGGATCTGCACAGCTCGACCGTCGACCAAGCGGCCGCGGCCGAGTATCTGGCCGTCGCGGATCTCGACGCGCACGTGCGGAAGCTGTGCGCGACGTACCGCGTGCGCCGTGACGCGATGCTGGCCGAACTGCCCGCGATCACCCCGCCCGGGACGACGTGGACCGACCCGGACGGCGGGATGTTCGTCTGGGTCACCCTTCCCGGCGGCGCGGACACGGACCGGCTGCTTCCCGAGGCGCTGCGGCAGGACGTCGCTTTCGTGCCCGGCTCGGCGTTCCAGGTGGGGGAGCCGGACCGCTCGGCGTTGCGGCTGTCGTTCGCCACCCACGCGCCGGAGACGATCGCCGAGGGATTGCGGCGGCTGGGCAAAGCCCTGTCGTAGTGAGGTCTCGAGCCGCTGCCGCGCTTCTCGGGGTAGTGAAGGGCCTCTTGCCTACTCTGAAGGTAGGGAAGGGGCCCTTCAGGACGCCGCCGGTGGTTCTTGGTGCCACACGGTCGCTTGGGTCTAGGGGGTCGTGGGGGGGGGGTTTGGGTGGGGACCCAAAAACCCCCCCCCCCCCCCCCCCCCCCCCCCCCCCAAATTCCTTTCCCCCTCCAGGAAGCCCGAT